>JBGTIL010000299.1:0-5666 GCA_041745695.1 Chitinophagaceae bacterium
CTCACCAAAAGTGACAATGACCGCGTGCCTGGCGATAATGCATTCACCAACCCTTTACAATTGAACGCCTTGCCACCTGTACATGCTTTACGCGGAGCAGATGGCGGATTCAATCCAAACACACTATACTACAACGTACTCATTGAACAAGGTAATTCTGAAAACGTCGCCACCACGTACAGATCCATCAGCAGCGCCTTCGGTGAATTGAATATTCTTCCGGGACTTAGTTTGAGAAGTCAAGTGGGACTCGACTTTAATAATTTGCAGGAGACACAGTATGAAGGAAGTCAGACGCTGGATGGAGCGCCGGGAGGATTAGCGTATGAGAACCAGGTCACTTCCAACATCGTGACATTCACAAATACCCTTAACTACCGCAAATCGTTTACAGAACGTCATAGCCTCGACGGTTTGCTAGGTACTGAATATCAGAGGGGTTCACTATCGGGTGCTTCGGTACAAGGTAAAGCCTTTCCAAACAACCGTTTTACCAAAATTGCCAGTGCGGCTATTATTGAATCGGGTTCTTCAACAGAAACAGGATTCTCTTTCGTTTCCTACTTTGCCCGTGCCAATTACAAATTTTTAGATAGGTATTTACTGGGAGGTTCTTTTCGGGTAGATGGGTCCTCGCGTTTTGGGAAGGATAATCGCTACGGAACCTTCCCTTCTCTTTCCGCCGGCTGGATTGTTTCCGAGGAAAATTTTCTTAAAAATTCCAATGCGCTCACTTTTTTGAAATTGCGCGGGAGCGTAGGCAGAACAGGGAACGCAGAGATAGGAAATTTCAGTTCGCTTTCTCTATTCGCTGCATCGGCTTATGCTGATATTGCTGGTTTAGTCACCTCTCAAATTGGGGTTACAGACCTGAGATGGGAGAGAACAGATCAGGTCGACATAGGTCTCGACTTCGGCCTCTTCGATAACCGAATTTCAGGTGAAGTTGATTATTTCAAAAAAAATACTAAGGATCTTTTATTGAATGTGCCGGTGAACTCTACCAATGGCTATACCAACATTACCAAGAATATTGGTAGTATGGAGAACACCGGATGGGAGTTCGTACTAAACAGCAATGTGCTCACCGGTGCATTTAAGTGGACGGTTTCGGCCAACATATCTACTTATCAAAACAAGGTGACTAAGCTCGTTGCCCCTGTACCTCCCGGTCAGCGTACTTTAGGAAGGCTGGCCCTGGGTCAACCATTTGGTCAATTCTACGGCCGGGAATACGCAGGTGTGGATCCTGCCAATGGCGATGCCCTATACTTTAAAGCAGATGGCACAACTACAAACGTCAGTAGTATGGCGGCAGATACAATACTTGGCAATCCAAATCCTGACTTTTATGGTGGCTTTAATAACCGTTTGTCGTTTAAGGGTTTTGATCTCGACGTGCAGTGTCAATTTGTAGGTGGTGCTGATGTGTATAATATTGCGGGTTTCTTTCAGTCAGTTAATGGAGACTATTTCGACAATCAGACTATTGACCAGCTCAATTACTGGAAAAAGCCCGGTGATATCACCAATGTACCGCAGCCACGTTTGTACGCAGGCAATGGAGCGGGAAAATCGTCGCGTTGGGTGCAGGACGGTTCCTATTTCCGTGTAAAGACTGTGAATTTCGGCTACAATATCCCAAGGTCTGTTTTGACCAGGATAAAAATCGAATCTGCGCGTGTTTACGTGGCTGGAACCAACTTGCTTACTTCAACTGATTATCTTGGTTACGATCCGGAAGTGAATACCACTTATATTGGCACACTCAATCTTGGTCACGATATTTACACACCGCCACAGGCACGGACAATTAGTGTAGGTGTTAACATCGGCTTTTAATCTCAAACGAAAAAAATGAAATCAATATTGAAATATGGGGGAATGGCTTTGCTCCTGCTCAGCCTGAACTCCTGTGATAAGAAATTAGACATCGAGCCGAAACAAAGCATTGATGCGGCTGACGCCCTCACCACTGCAGCGGATGTAGAATCTGCTGTTGTAGGTACTTATTCTATAATGGGTGCAGGAAGTTTGTATGGCACCAGTCTGTTTATGCTGGCAGATCTTCAGGCATCGGAAGGACAATCGTCCTGGAGAGGAACGTTCCAAGGACAACGGCAGGTTGCCTCAAAAACACTTACGCGCGATAATGGTGAGGCTGCAAGAACTTGGACCGCAGCTTACCGCGCAATCAATTTGTCCAACAATGTATTAAGCGCTCTAGGTGTAGTTACAGATGCTGCTCAGAAACAAAGAATTGAGGGTGAAGCTTTGTTTGTCAGAGGAATTATGCACTTCGAATTAGTGCGTTTTTATGCACTTCCGTGGGGAGCTACAGCCTCTAATGATCATTTGGGTATACCCCTGAAATTGACACCGGTAAAAACGGAAGACGAAGCATTCACGCAAGCACCGAGGAACACAGTAGCACAGGTATATCAGCAGATAATATCCGATCTCAGTGCTGCCTCAGCCAAACTTCCCATTGACAACACGACCCGTGCAGATAAGCTCGTAGCCATGGCTTTCCTTGCCAGGGTGTATTTGCAACAAGGTGACTACACCAAAGCAAGAGACGCCGCAAGTATGGTTATTGCCAGTGGTAAGTACGCGATGCAGGCTTCGGTTCGTGCTGTATTCGATAACAAGAATACTTCTGAATCTGTGTGGGAAATACAACAGAATGATCAGAACAATGCAGGTACTTCCAACGACGGACTCGCCACATTTTATTCCAGTTTGCCTGGCATTGGTCGTGCAGATGTACGCGTCAATAACGCTTTTGTTGCAACTTACCCCGCCGGAGATCTGAGACGACAGGAATGGTACTACGTTGGAACTGGCGCACGGCCAGGAAACACCTATACCAGTAAATGGCGTTCTTTCAGCCAGAACCTGCCTGTGATTCGCATAGCAGAAATGTATCTTATACGGGCTGAATCTAATCTTCGTCTTGGGACAATCATTGGCGATACGCCAGGCAATGATTTGGCGAAGATCCGCAATCCGATCCGTACGAACCAACCTTCTATTGTTCTGCCTCTGCTTACGGATGTCCTTGCAGAACGATTTTTAGAGATGGCATTTGAGGGTGTACGAATACACGATCTCAAACGACTACGAATGTCAACTGGTGCTTTCGCCTGGAATGACCCTAAGCTGGTCTTCCCAATACCTGACAGAGATGTGAAAGCATCAAGTGGAGCGCTGATTCAAAATCCTGGATATTAGTATAACTTATTCCACGTAAATGAAAAAGTCTCCAACCGGAGACTTTTTCATTTATTTAAATTTTTATTTCCTCACCCTCCGCATCAAAAAAGCGGAATTCGATCAGGTGGTAGTTGCTGTCTGATTTTACGGTAACATTCGTTCCGAATTTTCTCTTCCATTTAGCTGCCTTGCTGCTCCATAGCCATCCCTTGGTGAGGTAGGCATACACAATAGGGCTTACCACCACGGAAAGATTTTTGTGCTGGTGCGTGATCAGGTAATTGAGGTTCTTTTCGATATCGTCTTCCAGAATAAGTGTAGAGGCAATCTTACCAGTACCATGACAGCTGGGACAAACCTCCTGCGTGTTGATATTCATTTCCGGCTTCATCCGTTGCCGGGTGATCTGCATCAGTCCGAATTTTGAAATAGGCAGCACTGCGTGCTTGGCCCGGTCTGTTTGCATAAAACCTTCCATCGCATCAACAAGCTTCCGCTTGTTTTCCGGAAGCTTCATATCAATGAAATCCACAACGATAATGCCGCCAATGTCTCTTAACCGCAACTGGCGGGCTACCTCTTCGGCTGCTTCCAGGTTGGTTTCGAGTGCATTCTGCTCCTGGTTGTTACTCACACTTTTGTAGCCACTGTTCACGTCAATTACATGAAGGGCTTCGGTGTGCTCAATGATGATATAGGCACCACTGTTCAGATTCACCGTCTTTCCAAAAGAGGACTTTACCTGCTTTGTGATTCCGTACTGGTCGAAAATGGCAGCTGCCCCGTTTTGATGGAAGGTGACGATGTCTGACTTCTCAGGTGCTATCTTTTGAATGTAACTTTTAGCATCAGTATAAGTGTCTTTATCATTGGTCACAATCCGGTTGAAGTCAGCTGTGAGCAGATCTCGCAGGATAGAGGTCGTTTTCGTTTGCTCACTGAGGATCTTAGCCGGAGCTACTGCACCCTTCAGGTTGTTTTGAATTGTTTCCCAGGTGGTCACCAGCTCAGTAAGGTCTTCATGCAGTTCTGCAGTATTCTTGCCTTCCGCTGCAGTGCGTACAATGACACCGAAGTTTTTCTTTTTTACAGACTCAATAATCTTCTGGAGTCTTTTTCGTTCCTCCGATGAATGAATCTTCCGGGACACCGCCACCACGTCGTTAAAAGGGGTCAGTACAACATAGCGCCCGGGAAGGGAGATCTCGCAGCTCAGTCGCGGGCCTTTAGCCGCAATGGGTTCTTTCAGGATCTGCACCAGGATGTTGGGCTTACCACTTAAAACCTCATTGATCTTTCCGGTTTTTATAATTTCTATTTCATTATTAAAACCGGAAAAGTCGAATCCCTGGGCTCCTTCAGCAATTGATTGTTGCGTGAACTTAAGCAAGGATTTCGCATAGGGGCTAAGGTCGGTATAGTGCAAAAAGGCATCCTTCTCGTGACCAACATCAACAAAAGCAGCGTTCAGACCGGGTATCAGTTTTTTTACCTTGCCCAGGTACAGATCACCCACAGCAAAACGGGCATCGGTTTTTTCGCTGTGAAGTTCTACCAGCCTTTTGTCTTCCAGCAATGCTATCTCTACGCCATGCGCAGCAGCATTTATAATTAGTTCTTTGTTCACATTACTACAGCTTTACGTACCAACATTAATTTGTTGCTGACCCGATTGAACAATACCGGAATGCCGCAGTAACCTTTTCTGTGTAAAAGTATAGAGGGGATAGTTAGAAGGGTGCAATCGGTAGTACCGTCCTGGATCAGCGATAAATAAAACCGGAAACAGTCTTGCTGTTTCCGGCCAAAACGTTTAACGGTTACTTACGCTTTTTATGACGATTTTTTCTCAGTCTCTTTTTGCGTTTATGTGTTGCTATCTTATGTCGTTTTCTTTTTTTTCCGCAAGGCATACTCTAAAATGTTTTGTGATTATTTATTGCTTTAACTGTTCAATTCTTTGTTCCACTTCTTTTCTCAACCCTTCGATCTTGATTTGCGACAGGCTTTTCGTATACCATTCAACCGCTTCTTTCTTATTGCCCTGTCGTTCGTAAACGTCAGCTAACGACAAAAGAGCCTCGAGGTTAGCCGGTTGCAACAGCACCACTTTTTTAAAGCGCTCTGCTGCTTTGTCTAACTGACCCGAAACGATCGATGCCTGACCCAACGTGAGCTGTGCGTACACATTGGTCGAATCTCTTTCCACTACTTCCCTGATCTTTAAGATGCCTTCCATAGGGCTCTGTGAAAAACCAAACAAGTAAGTAGCGCCTAATCCTACCTTGGCAGAATCATTCGCCGGGTTGACTTTTAAAGAACGTTCAAATAAATCTTTAGCCTGTGACGCTTTCCAGGTTCTCATTTCCGGGTTTTGCTCAGACTTCAGGTTATCCAAAAATAAATGGGCTGCGAAGGTGAGGGAATTTTCTGAATTTTCCAACCGGGCT
>JBGTIL010000300.1:0-4839 GCA_041745695.1 Chitinophagaceae bacterium
AAATGTAATGAAACCAAGTATAGAAATAGTGAGTAATGTCTTCTTCAGCATAGCCAGTTTTTTGTTGAACGGTTAACGCAATCTTCACAAATTGTTTGATATTGAATACCCTACTTTTGTCAGCACCATATGAGTGGGGTCCACAAATTTAGTTTAAAAAGATTTTTTCTCGCAACTACAACCGTGGTAATGTTTGGTATGGTAACGTTGAAGGCAGGGGCGATCCGTATCAACCCTTCGGAAATTTACACGGGTTTAACATCTGACACCACCAAGCCCAAGCCCAAACCTAAGCTTGACGCCAAAGGTACTCCTCAAAAAAAAAACGATAATCCTCCTGCAATCCGGTCTTTGGAGCCCAGGGCAGCACCACGTCCGATAGATACAGTGCGCCTGCCGATTGACAGCAACACCCGCCGCCCACTCAGCGACACAAGCCGGGTTCGCAGCGACAGTTTCAACCTGCGCATTTCTAAGGACACTCTTTCGGCACCGGTTAATTATGAAGGAGAAGATAGTGTAGTGGTGCTGGTGCCACAGAAGAAGATCATCATGTGGGGTAAAACAAAAACCGTTTACCAGGATGTTACACTCACTGCCCCAAAGGTGGAAGTAGACCAGCGAACCAATGTAGTAACAGCATACAGCACCACTGATTCAACAGGATATGTGCTCACCCGGGCCCGTTTTGAGCAGGGCGAAAATAAATTCGAGAGCGACGGCATGAGCTTTAATTTCAAAACTCAAAAAGGCGTAACTAATAATACCTTCACTCAACAGGGAGAATTATACGTTTTGGGCGAGGCAACCAAGAAAATCAATGCTTCCACTTTCTTTGTTTCAAGAGGACAGTTCACCACGTGCAATTTAGACGAGCCCCACTTCGCCTTCCGTGCGAACAAGATGAAGGTCATAAATAACAAAGTGGCCGTTACCGGCCCGGTGCATCCCGAATTTGAGGGTGTGCCTGTACCCGTATACTTGCCATTTGGTTACTTTCCACTGAGCCAGGGCAGGCATTCGGGTTTGTTGAAACCCGACTTTGCGGTGAATGAACAGCGGGGGATAGGACTGGAAAATTTGGGTTACTATCATGTGATCAATGACAATGTTGACGCTACTATCAGAGGCAACCTTTACTCTTACGGATCCTGGAATCTTAACCTTACTTCAAGTTACAGAAGGCGCTACCGGTACAATGGTGGGGTGAACCTCGGTCTGATCAGTTCCAAGATTGATTTCAAAGGAGATCCCAATTTTTCCAAATCGAAGGCATTCAATATTTCCTGGAACCACCAGGTAGACCAGAAGGCCCGGCCCGGAACCAGTTTTTATGCCAACGTAAATGCGGGTTCTACCAAATACAACAGACTTATACCGAACGACGCCCTCATGAATTTTAATAACCAGCTTAACTCGTCCATTGGTTATTCTAAGTCGTGGGAAGGCAAACCCTACAATCTCCAGTTAAACGCTAACCATTCGCAGAATAGTCAAACAAGACTCGTGGAACTCGGACTTCCGGATGCCAGTTTTACACTGACTTCTATCAATCCATTTCGAAAAAAAGACCGTGTAGGATCGGAGAAGTGGTACGAAAAAATAGGTATCGGTTATTCAGGTGCGTTCCGCAACCGTATCTCGTTTTATGATAGTGCAGTAACATTAAAGGGCCTGTTGGATACACTTCAATTGGGTGCAACACATAATGTACCCATTAGTATTTCTCTTCCTCCGCTGGGGCCGTTCATCGTTTCTCCAAGTATCAGCTACCAGGAACAGTGGATCATGCGCAAGTTCGATCTCGACTGGAATCCGGCAACCAAGAAAGTAGACACCAGTTTTTCAAAAGGTTTTTATACAGCCCGCCAGGTATCAACCGGTTTAAGTTTTAATACGGCTTTGTATGGGATGTTGCAGTTCAAGCGGTCCAGGGTTATTGCTTTGAGACATGTGTTGCGTCCAAATTTTGGTATTTCTTACACACCCAACATGGCCAACCGTTATTGGGAAACCGTGCAGTTCGATACCACAGGGCGAACAATAAATTACTCGAGATACGCCAATAATCTTAGTGCTCAGGGTTTCAATAACCGCAAATTTGGCGGGATAAATTTTGGTCTCGACAACTCGCTCGAAATGAAGTTGCGCGCGAAGTCGGATACGGGCGTGGGTGAGATTAAAAAGGTGCGCCTGATCGACGGATTAAGTTTCAACAGCGGCTACAACTTTCTTGAAGACTCCTTTCAGCTAAATAATATCGATATCAGGATCGGAAGCACTTTGTTTGATAAATTGAACCTCTCTGCTTCAGCCACTATAGACCCGTATCAGTCAGATAACTTCGGACGGCGTGTGAACCGTTACGCCTGGAATGGTGCTAACGGATTTTCGCTTGGGCGGTTGACCAACGCAAGCCTTTCGTTGTCAACCCAGTTCCGAAGCAAGCCACGCGACGGAGCCAAGGCGGAGAAACAGCCGCCTGTATCGCCCTCGAGAAATTCACAGATTGGCACTGATCCAAATTTGGTGGGAGACCAGCAAATGATGCAGGACTATATGAGGCGTAATCCATCGGAGTTTGTCGACTTCAGTATTCCATGGGACATTGGCCTGGATGTTTCTATGAATCTTGCCCGGCAGATAAAGCCTGATTTTACGGGGTTTGAAAACGTGCTGACCGCGACCTCCAGCTTTAGGAGTAGCTTCAGTTTAACACCCAAATGGAATTTCAGCACCAACGGTTACTTTGATTTTAAAACAACTAAGCTGGAAACATTCACTATGTCAATCAATCGTGAAATGCATTGCTGGCAACTATCCATCAACGTTACACCCATCGGATTGTATCGGTATTTCAATATCAGCATCAGTCCCAAGTCGTCTCTGCTGCAGGATCTTCGCGTAAACCGCACCAGGAGCTTCTCTAACTTTTAGCCACTGGGCCGGTATAGTAAAGTTTCATGCATTGAAATACTTCTTCCTTTAAGGTAGCAAGGTCTTTTCCGTCAGGTGAAATTGGCGGCAGGAAATGCATTTCTACGGGATGTGGCCAGAAGAAGAATGTTTTGTTGTAAGGAAGTACTTTTTTGGTATTGAATAGAAGTGCGGGAATCACGTCATGCCCCGTTTCAATCGACAACCGGAAAGCGCCATCGTGGAATTTCTGGATAGGTTCGTCGGTCTTATTGCGCGTTCCCTCAGGATAGATGCACATATGCATGCCCATGCTGAGCACCTTCTTCATTTGGGCATAACTCTGTTTGCGGTTTTCCTCGTTCTTTCTATTCACCAATACACTGCCTCTCTTATACACTACGCCAAACAGGGGGATCTTAGCCATTTCCGATTTGGCAATCGTTTTGTTGGCACCAGGAATACCAGGGCTCGACAACGGAGGATCCATATAAGAATTATGATTGCACACAACAATATAAGTTGTGCCCTTTTTGAAGTGCTCTCTCCCTTTAAATGTTCGACGAATACCAGTGAGGGTAAAAAAGATTTTCATCCAAACGGTGAAGATCACCTGCATCAGCTGTGAACGTTTGGGTTCTGGCCACAAACCGATGATCCAGGCCGCCAGGATGGCAATAAACATAGTGCTTACGAAAACCACGAGCGCCCAAAGCGCAAAAACGCGTCCTAATATATTCTTCAAATGCTGGTGTATTTACTGTAAAGACCAGTCAATAGGGTCTATACCATGTTTCATCAAATAGTCGTTCGCTTTTGAGAAATGCCGGTTGCCAAAAAAACCAGCATTGGCCGACAGTGGCGACGGGTGTGCAGAGGTCAATACCAAATGTTTAGTGCCGTCTATAAACACCGTTTTTTCCTGTGCAAATTTTCCCCAGAGCATAAATACAACATGACTGCCTTTTTCCGATACAGCGGCAATTGCCGCGTTCGTAAAGTGGTGCCATCCGATCTTTGAATGACTCATGGGCTCGGCGCTGCGCACGGTGAGCGAGGCATTCAGCAGCAACACACCCTGTGTTGCCCAGTGCTCCAGATTGCCATGGCGGGGCATGGGCATGCCGGTGTCTGAATGAAGCTCTTTAAAAATATTTACAAGGGACGGAGGTGGGCTTACTCCCTTCTGTACGGAAAAACTTAAGCCGTGCGCCTGACCCGGACCGTGATAGGGATCCTGACCTAGTATAACCACACGCACCTTATGCACTGGAACCGCATCAAAAGCATGAAAGATGATCGGACCCGGAGGATAGATTGTTTTCCCCTGTTCCTTCTCAGTTTTAATATGTTCTGCTACCTGTGCGAAATAGGGCTTTTTGAATTCATCGGAAAGGGCTTCTTTCCACGATGCTTCAATCTTCACATTCATCCCACTTTTTTATTTAGAAATGAAGATATGTAAACCCGCGACAGTTTCTATTGCCTGCCTTGAAAAAGCAATAATCAACCTTCACGGTATAATATACGCTCATGCGCAGGGACATAAAAAAAGTCTTGCAGCGGTTGCACTGCAAGACTTTAAATAAGAAATAAGGTATCTACAATTTAATAATCGGAATACTTGTTTTTGCGCCCTTTGAATGAATGATAAGCAAATAGCGTCCGGGAAGCATTCCACCCATCGACAGGGAGAATTGTTGAGTGCCTTTCGCTGCTTTGTTCCATCTTACATTCTTATAGACAGCGCCATTCGCTCCAACCAGTTGTGCGGTGATTTCGCCCGTGTAGTCATTATTTACAACCACCATAGTGCGGTCCTTAACTGGGTTCGGGAATAAACGTATACCTGTTGTTGTCGACGGGCTATTTATACGCTGTTCTGAAGTAACCAGCGTGCCGTTTTGATAAGCCAGTCCAGGT
>JBGTIL010000301.1:0-4745 GCA_041745695.1 Chitinophagaceae bacterium
CAAACTTGAAACGATAGAATGCACCCTGGTGTACGGCTCCCGCGGGGGTTCCATTAATCGACACTTTCGTATCTGTCATGGAGCCTTCAAAAACAATAAATACTTTTTTACCCCTCCAGTCTTCAGAAAGAAACTCATGCCGGTACAATCCCTGTTCATGTGCCTTTTCTTTATCATGACCATAATTGTACGTGCCAAAGCCCTGTAGCTCCCAGTTAGACGGCACTGGGATCGTGGTCCATTTACCGCTGTTTCTGCCCCCGCTGCAGTAGAAGTCCCAGGCTACCGTATGATCTTTATCTCTTCCTGAGAGATACCTGATCTTCGTTTCCTGGGATGCCGTATCGCTGCAGGCGAAGAACCAGAGTATTAAGAGCGCAATCTTATTCATAATGTTTTGATCTGTCAAATGTAACCATCAGGTGACAACTGACTCGCTGCAGCGCAAGTTCACTGTCATTCCACTTGCTTTCCGTGCGGGCCCAAGTGTTTTAGGGCGAGGAGGCAAACAGAACATGTTTGCAGGACCCGTGTGATGGATCAGATCAGCCAACAAGGCTGAATTCCAGCAACAGAGCACCGGACACCAGCGCAAAATTGGATATTTGTCTTACAGATCTTAACAATCAAGGCGATTCACCCTAAGCGCATAGGGCTGCCGGTGCAGCTGCGGGAGGGCTAAGTGCTTTAGGTGAAAAGTTACACCACCTTCCCCATTCCTTTCTTCTTATTGCATTGTTTTGCATTTGCCAGGAATGATAGCATCGGAACAGGCTGGTTATTTACGCTGATTGCCCGCCCTTCCAATTGGTAGTGACGGGTTCCGTGAATTCAGATTTTAAAGGATATATATATGAACAAAGAGCACGATCTTAGCCGGTTTATCAATGCACAGGAATCAACCTATGCGCAAGCCATCAAAGAAGTGCGCGACGGAAGGAAACGATCGCACTGGATGTGGTTCATCTTCCCACAACTTCAGGGCCTGGGCTACAGCGAAACTTCAAGGTTTTATGCTTTGGTCAGTGTGCAGGAAGCGACCGATTTCCTGGCGCATCCGGTGTTGGGTAAACGCTTGATCGAGATCAGCCAGGTACTTCTCGGGCTTGTGGAGCAGGACCCAAGAAAAATATTCGGCTCACCCGACGATCTCAAACTGCTTTCCTCCATGACCCTGTTTGCTTCTGTTCCCGGCGCAGACCCAGTTTTTCAGAACGTGATCGGTCGTTTATTCAAAGGTGTTAAAGACGACAAGACCATAAAGTTGCTGCAGCACCAATCGAAGTAGCAACTCTCAATCAGGTCACTATGCCAAGTGCCAGGAGAAAAAAGGTCCTTTGACGGGCTGGATGGCATTGGCTCACCATTCCCGCTTTGCGACGGCTGTTCAATAATCGCCGTCAGAAATACCCTTTGAGGTCAAACGAATTAAGACCCGAACAATATAAAAATTTATTCTGCCTTTCCAAATCTGGCTTGATTATTTAACCGTATGTCTCGTTAATATTAAAAAAATCAACATTTTAGTTATGAAAAAATTTTCCTCATTCCAGCTTGGAGTCTCCCTCCTGGCAGCTGTGGCATTCACGGCGTGCGAGAAGCCCGCGGAAATTGCAACGGTGACCGAAGCCAGGGCAATAGATGAACCAATTCCCGGAATCACATTTTACGCACTGGCTGGCAATATGCTGGACAGATTTTCTACCTCAAACCCAGGTACAAAAGTAAGCTCTGCAATGATCACCGGGCTCCAGGCGGGTGAAAGGCTTGTAGGCATCGATTTCCGCCCTGCTACTATGCAATTGTTCGGACTGGGCAGTAATAGCCGACTGTACACCATCAATCCCGGTACTGGCATGGCTACTTTAGTGGCAGCCCTGACCACATTTTTACCCGGCGAAACGGTTGCCTCGAACCTGATGCTCTCCGGAACCTCTTTTGGTTTCGATTTCAACCCAACTGTAGACAGGATTCGTATTATTAGCAACACAGGACAAAACCTCCGCGCTAATCCAATCAATGGTATCACCCTGGTTGACGGCGCCATTAAGCCCCAGCCCGCATCAGTGAATGGTGCTGCTTATGATAACAATGATACCCTTGTTGCCACTGGCACAGAGTTATATGTACTGGAAATTGATACCGACAGGATGTTTGAACTAGACCCGCCTAACAGTGGAACGCTCACAGAACCCCGTGCAATCGGTCTGGCAATTTCAGGTGAGGGCGGATTCGACATTGCGCCGCGGAACGCTACCGTTAAAACAGACATCGGCCTCGCGCTCTACCAGGTAGACGCAAAATCAACCCTGTTCAGAATTGACGTTGAAACAGGCGAAACAAAGATTTTAAACAGGTATGATAACGTGGTATACACTGCTCTTGCAATAAGCCCCGTTCTGTAATATATACTGATCAGTCAGACCCTATACGAACTGAGCCCCGGTGATGTACCGGGGCTTTTTAATGCGCATTAGCCACCCATGACAAACCTGTGTTCCGCTGTGGCTTCAAGTTATACATGCCTAGCGTGTTGCGTTGCAGCTGCAGCTATCACACCAATGATCCGAACTGCATTTCCACTCTGCCTGCCATTTCCACCAGCTCGCCTGCAAGGAAGATAATTTTGCTCAAACCGTTAACTTCGGCCTTTCATGGACATTTTACTTAGAAGTGCTACTGTCGTTGATCCACTGTCGCCGTTCCATCTGCAACAAAAAGACATTTTTATTTCTGGTGGAGTGATCACCTCCGTTGCGGACAGCTATAATGGCGACCTTCCGGAAACTATCGTGGCTGTTCCGGATCTTTGTGTTTCTCCCGGATGGATAGACTCCTTCGCGAATTTGTGCGATCCCGGATTTGAATTCCGCGAAACCCTGGAGTCGGGCGCGGAAGCCGCCGCCGCCGGCGGTTTCACCAATGTGTTTGTGCTTCCACACACAAACCCAGTACTTCAAAACAAATCTTCCTGTGCCTACGTGTTGCAGAAAAGCCTTCACTTGCCCGTAAGCTTTCAACCAATTGGAGCAGTTACAGAAAACACGGCTGGCAAAGAGCTGACCGAGATGTATGATATGGAGAGCAGCGGTGCTGTGGCTTTCTCGGATGGCACCAACAGCATTCAGTCATCAGGTATCATGCTCAAGGCACTTCAGTATGTAAAAGCAATTAATAAGTTGATCATCCAGTTGCCCGACGACACCAGCATTCATACGCATGGACTAATGAACGAAGGCGTTGTATCAACAGGATTGGGACTCCCGGGCAAACCAGCCATTGCTGAAGAATTGATGATTGCCCGTGACCTGGAACTTCTGGCTTACACTGGATCGCGGTTACACATCACCGGTATATCAACGGCTAAAGGCGTAGAAGCTATTCGTAAGGCAAAGCATGCAGGACTGAGCGTTACCTGTGCAGTTACTCCTTTCCATCTGCTGTTCTGCGACGAGGACCTTTCGGCCTACGACACCAACCTGAAAGTAAATCCACCCCTGCGAACAGCAGCAGACCGGCAGGCGCTCCAGGATGCCGTGATTGACGGTACGGTTGACTGCATAGCCACCCATCACAGTCCGCACAACGCTGACCATAAAGTAGTGGAATTTGAGTATGCCAAAGAAGGTATGATTGGTTTGCAAACGTGTTTTGCAGCAGTTCGGAAAGCACTCCCCCAGCTGGATGCAAGCGGGCTTGTTGCTGTTCTGTCGTCTAATACAGCGCGGATTTTTGGCATTGCGCAAAACACGGTTGCAGAAAAATCGGTTGCCAGCCTCAGCCTTTTCAGCATGCACATGGAGTGGACGTTTCAACCGGAAGACAACTTATCCCGTTCCAAGAACAGTCCTTTTTTTGGAACAACTTTTACCGGAAAGCCTTTGGGCATTATTAATAAAGACAAACTATTTTTGAATCAATTATAAGTTTTATGGATGAAAGAAAGCCCATGTCGCATGTAAGGGCTGGCCTGTTGATAGCGGCTGCAGTAATCATCATTTCGCTGATACCTATGATTGCCGGAGCGGGTCAGGCCAAACCAGGCAGTGGATTGTTAACCTATGCAGCAATTATTGGAGGTTTGATCATCAACATCTTTGCCTACGGCAGGGCAAAAAAAGGCGATGTCAGTTTCGGAGAGCTTTTCTCATTTGGCTTCAAAGCCACTGCTGTTTATACCATTATATTTATCGGATTTCTCGTGCTGTTTAGCCTGCTGGTTCCCGAATTCAAATCAACTGCGATATCGGCTACGCGTACCCAAATGGAAACGGGTCCACAAATGACCCAGCAGCAGGTTGACCAGAACATGGCAGCACTGGAGAAGTATTTCTGGGTTTTTGCCATCGGAGGTACAACGATGTTATTTGTAATCGTCGGCGCTATCGGGTCGCTGATTGGTGCGGTGATCACAAAGAAAAATCCTCCTATTCATTTTGACCAATCCCCCACTTAATGGACCTGTCGATTGTTGTTCCACTGTTTAATGAAGAAGAGTCGCTTCCCGAACTCTGCGCATGGATTGATCGTGTTTGTGCTGAACATGGGTTTTCTTACGAGATAATTTTGGTCGACGATGGAAGCATAGACGAGTCCTGGGGCGTCATACAGCGGCTTCGCGATAGTAACGACTGCATCAAAGGCATCCGCTTTCAACGTAACTATGGCAAGTCGGCAGCACTCAACGAGGGGTTTAAGGCAGCTGCAGGAGAAGTGGTCATTACAATGGATGCCGACCTGCAGGA
>JBGTIL010000302.1:0-6669 GCA_041745695.1 Chitinophagaceae bacterium
CTCTTCCCAATGAGTTACACGCTGGCCTATGATACAGACAGCAATGGGATTTTCGGAAATGATGACCTGTACAGGAACGGAAGTGACAGCACCGCTTCCTCTATCGACATAAATAATCTTGCTTATGGCAGGTATCGAATTACGGTAGGCTCATCAGCAGGATGCAATCTGAAAACCTTTGACTTCTTCATTTTCAACTGTTATGGCATTGCGCTCACCTACAAGCCGGTACAACTCGCTTATGATGGAGCCAAAAATAATCATCACTCGTTTTCCTATAACCTGGGAGACAGCAGACCCGTTACTGGAGTCCAGTTGGAAGCAGAAGTCGGAGGTCTTTATAAAGCCATATATTCTGTCTACGCTCCGATCAGCACTGCGGGCCAATTGGTAACTGTGCCGGTACACAACGCGCTGCAGTACAGGATGCGGGTTGTGGAAGCCTCTGGTGCAGTAAGTTATTCCGCACCTGTGCTTATCTTGCAACAGGCAACCGGTATTGTTTATCCAAACCCTGCAGATGAATACGTTTATTTCCAAATGAAAGACAGGCTTCCTGGAAAGATCTCTTATACCTTGTACAATCAAAGCGGGATCGCACTGCTCCAGGGACAGCAGGACCTTGCTGTGAGTCAAAGCCTGCAGGTAGCAACAAAGACCCTATCTCCCGGCCTCTATTTAATTCGCCTCACCGGAAAAGCCATACCCGCAGGAGCATCCTTCCGATTTAAGAAGTAGGCCCTCAGTCTGGCAGTGCAACTACTGAAGCTGATCTAGCCTCAACCGCTGCTATCTCCCGGAAAGCCAACTGGATAATCGCTTGCACGTTATCCTGTTTCCGATCCTCATTTTGATTTCCTGCTTTTTGTGCCATGCGCACCGATCATGATGTCCGCGCATATAGCATAAAAGCTGCAATGAGAGGCAAGCACAAAGATCTTTTGCTGTTTCAACCGGACAAGACGAAATTGAAAGCCATACTATGTTACATTGCTGCACTACAATCCTAATCGTGCACGAATAACGAAGACTTATGAAGAGAACGATCCTGTATATATCAGTACTGTTAACAACCATCGTTCAGGCTCAGGATAGTGCAGATAAAGTGGCCGCGCCAGGTCCGTTAAAAATTACCGGCTACGTAGAAGCTTACTACGGCTACGATTTTAATAAGCCATTGAATAATTTGAGACCGAATTTTCTGTACAGTTACAACCGCCATAATGAAACGAATCTTAACCTTGGTTTTGTAAAGGCTAACTACCAGACAGAAAGAGTTCGAGCGAACCTTGCCTTGGGCGCAGGCACTTACATGAACGCCAATTATGCTGCCGAAGCGGGCACACTAAAAAATATTTTCGAGGCCAACGCCGGTTATAAACTGAGTGCGCGAAAAAACCTCTGGCTAGACATCGGGATCATGCCGGCGCACATTGGCTATGAAAGCGCAATTGGTAAAGACAACTGGACACTTACCCGCAGCCTTGTTGCCGAAAACTCTCCCTATTTTGAAAGCGGCATCAAAGCCGGTTACACAACAGATGATGGGAAACTGCAGGTGGCAGCCCTGATGCTCAATGGATGGCAGCGTATTACCAGGGTTGAAGGAAATTCACTTATCAGCTACGGCAGCCAGCTGTATTGGAAGCCGTCGGATCGCATTACAGTGAATTACAGTACGTTTTTTGGAACGGATAAACCAGACAGCGCCAGGCTGTGGCGGTCTTATCATAATGTGTATGGCATTTTCCAAATCACACCCAGGCTTGGCTTCACGGCGGGTTTCGACATCGGCAGGGAACAAACCAAGCTTAACGGAAAGGCTTACCACACCTGGTATACACCAGTAGGGATCCTGCGTATCACTCCTGGCAGCAAGTGGGCCTTTGCGTTGAGAGGAGAATACTTCAGCGATGAAGACGGCGTGATCATCTCCACCGGCACTGCCAATGGTTTCAAAACCATCGGTGGATCCATTAATGTTGATTACCTGCCCTTAACCAACATAGCCTTGCGCATGGAAGCCAGGTACCTGAAAAGCAATGACGATATCTTCCTGAAGAACAACGCTCCAAAAAATGATAACACCTCTTGTACGTTCTCAACCGCTATCAATTTTTAGCAGCCATCCCGCTGTGTGCTTATTACAAAGAATTCAGCTCACAAGTTTTCGTTTTGCCCAAGAATCACGCTTCTCAAACACAGGCAATTGTATTCTAAAGAAGCACGTCTCCGCAATCACTTACCGAGGTATTTGGATATCAGCCAGGCGAACAGGTCTCCCCTCCTCCACCGACTGCTTTGCAGCATAAGCAATCAGCGTAGCCTTTAAGCCATCTTCACTGCCCACGGGTACTTCTTTGCCGTTCAGTAAAGCCTCAGTAAACATTTGCATTTCTTTAAGGTAAGACTGCTGGTAGCGGTCCATAAAGAAATCCAGCGGCAGTGCATGGTGTATGCCGTGTTCATTGTAAATAACATTACGATTGTGCAGGTTGTTATCCACCTGTATCATGCCACCAGAGCCGAAGATCTCCAGGCGCTGGTCGTAGCCGTAAATAGCTTTACGACTGTTATCAATCACAGCATAAGTACCATCTTCGAAGGTTAGCGTGGTGAGCGCCGTGTCTACATCACCGGCTTCACGTACAGCGGGGTCTACCAGTACCAGCCCTTTGGAAAAGACTTCTACCACTTCCTTGCCCATGATATAACGTGCCATGTCGAAGTCGTGTATGGCCATATCCATGAACAGACCGCCGGAATTTTTGATGTAATCGATCGGGGGCAGCCCGGGATCGCGGCTGGTGATCTTCACAATCTGCACAGCTCCTATTTTACCTTCGCGCACCGACTGCCTGGCCTGCATAAAATCAGGATCAAACCTGCGATTGAAACCCAGCATCATCTTGACACCTGCCTTCTTCACCTCGGCTGCCAGGTAAGCTGTACGCTCCAGGGACAGGTCCATTGGTTTCTCACAAAAAATATGTTTGCCGTTCTTTGCAGCCAGTTCTATCAGATCGGCATGCGAGGTCGTGGGCGTACATATGAGCACGGCTTCCACACCGGGAAAAAGTATGGCTTCTTCTGCGTCCCTGCAAAAATGGCTGGCGCCGTTGGCTCCTGCCTTGCCCGGCAGATCGTTCTGTAAATCTGCTACCGCAACAATCCTCACTTCCGGAAAATACTGGTTGATGTTCTTGTAGTGGATCTTACCAATGCGACCCATGCCGAGCAGCGCTACGTTCAGTTGCTTCATCATTTTTGTTTGATTGTTATAAGCCGAGTGATTGCAGGTATTGCCGGTTTTTTGATGCGCAGGCTTTTGGGTTGCCCATGCCTGGCAGTACATCCTGCTCCACCACGATCCATCCGGAGTAGTTCTTTTCTTCAAGCAACTCCTTTACCCCTTTGAAGTTTACGGCGCCCTTTCCTAACTCACAAAACACACCTTGCTTCACCGCTTCGAAGTAATCCCAATTATTGCCGGCCCCGCTCTTCGCAAGTGCCGGATCAAAATCCTTGAAGTGAATGTGCCATACGCGGTCCCAATAATTTTCCAGGAGTGGAAGCGGATCTGTGCCGCCGCCGAACATGTAGTGCCCTGTGTCGAAACATAGCCCTAACAACGATGGATCAGTGACCTCAAGCAACGCTTTTATCTCTGCAGGCGTTTCTATGTAGCCGCCGCAATGGTGATGAAACACCGTACGCAGACCGAACGCTTCTTTTACTGCGACTGCTATTTTCTCTGCGCCACGGGCAAACCTTTCCAGCTGCGCCGGGGACAAAGCCTGACTGGCTGTGATGCGCCCTGCATTCAGCGTGCGGTCTGCCACTGTTCCGTTGTCATCTGCCAATACGATGAAAGCGTTTGTGTAGCCTGCCTCATGCATCAATGCTGCTACTTTCAGGGCTTTATCAACACCACTGTCATGCGCTCCTTCATCTGCCAGGGCTACCGGCACAAACGCGCCGAGGAGTGTGAGGTTCCGGGCTTTGATCTCCCGCGCCAGGTCGTTCGGATCGGTAGGCATAAATCCCCAGTCACCCAGCTCCGTACCCAGGTAGCCTGTGGCTGCGATCTCGTCGAGCACCTGCTCATAGCCTGCCGATTTGCCCTCAAGCCCAAACTCCAGTGCTCCCCACGAGCAGGGGGCATTGGCAATTTTTATTGCAGCTGTTGTCATACGATTAAAATTTTCTGGACCACTCCTGGGGCCAGCGTTCAACTACCACTTTTGTTTGTGTGAAGAATTCGATGGCATGTTTGCCCTGTCCGTGCAGATCGCCAAAAAAACTGTCCTTCCAGCCGCTAAACGGAAATTGAGCCATGGGCGCTGCGATACCTATGTTGATACCGATGTTGCCCGCCATCGCTTCATTTCGAAACTTTCGGGCGCTCGACCCGCTGCTGGTAAAAAGGCAGGCCATGTTGCCATAAGTACTTTCATTGATAAAGGCAATGGCGGCCTCAACTGTTTTCATATGCAACAGGCTCATTACCGGCCCGAATATTTCTGTCTTAACCAGGTCGCCACCCGCAGGCAGACCCTCTAAAATAGTAGGATGAATAAAGTGACCCTGCTCATAATCTTTCACCGTAGCATTGCGACCATCCAACAACACAGAACCGCCTTCCTTCACGCCCGCCTCGATCAAATGTTCTACTCTTGATTTGCTTTCTTTGGAGATCACCGGACCCATGTCAACCCCTGCATTCAATCCATAACCTGTTGACCGGGACTTTGCCGATTCATAAAGTGCATCACGAATCTTCGACTGATCATCTACCGTGATAACGATGGAGGCCGCCAGGCAGCGCTGACCTGCACAGCCGTATACACTATCGGTAATGATCTGCGAAGTCATTTCAATGTCGGCATCAGGTAGCACTACCACAGGGTTCTTGGCACCACCCTGCGCCTGCACCCGCTTACCATTTGCCGTACCTCTTGCATAAATATATTTTGCCACAGGCGTGCTGCCTACAAAACTGATAGATTTTACCTGGGGATGATCAAGGATCGCATCAACGGTTTCTTTGCCACCATGAACCATGCTCACCAGCCCTTTGGGCAAATCCAACTGGTGCAGCAGTTTAAATATCAGGCACATGGTCAGGGGCACTTTTTCGGAAGGCTTTACGATCATGCTGTTACCCGTGGCAATGGCATAAGGCAGGAACCAGAAAGAGATCATTGCCGGGAAATTAAAAGGAGCGATACAGGCAGTGATACCCAGCGGCTGCCGGATCATGTACTCGTCGATGCCGGTGGCTACGTTTTCGAGAAATTCACTTTGCATCAGCATGGGCGTACCTGCGGCGACCTCTACATTTTCAATGGCTCTTTGTATCTCTCCATTCGACTCTGCCAGTGTCTTACCCGATTCCAGGGTGATGGTTCTTGCCAGGTCGTCGCGGTTTTCCTCCAGCAGTTGTTTCAATTTAAATAAAGGTTGAATGCGCTTCAGTACCGGCACGTTTTTCCACTCCAGGTAGGCCCGCTGTGCAGCAGTCGCGGCTTCTCCCACATCAATAGCAGTGCGCTCGCCATAGGGTACTGCCGCCAGTACCTCACCCGTTGCGGGATTCAACACCTGCACCGTCGCCGTGGAGGCACTCGACGCCCAGGCGCCGTTGATATAATTTTTTAAAACCTCCATGTTCTGTTGTTTTAGCTTAAAAGGATATACATAAGGATCGTCAGTACCACCAGTAACAACCCAACCCTGTTTGCATACCGCCAGGGTGTGATATTTACCTCCCCGGTATGGGTTGGCTGGTAATAGTTTTTATTTTTAAAGAAGTAAGAAACCAGCAGCATTACCAGCAAATTCAGCACAAACTCTATTCCCCACACATGCACAAAGTGGATGTCTACTTTAAGGATGAAGGTAGTGAGTATATAAAAAAACAAGCCGGTGAAAATGGCCACCTTGGCGCCTGTTGCAGAAATGCTTTTTATAAAAAAACCTGCGAGCAAAATGGAGGCTATTGGGATAAAGAAGATTCCGTTCAATTGCTGCAGCAGCTGGTATAACCCTTCCGGCGCTTTGCCTACCAGCGGGGCCGCAATGATGGAAAATACGGCCATGGCTACTGTGGTGCCTTTTCCAATACGCACCAGCTTTTTCTCACTTGCATCCGGATTGATCTGTCTTTTATAAACACCCAAACTAAAAAGGGTGGCTGCACTGTTGAGCACTGCATTGAGGGTGCTCAACACAGTGCCCATCACAACAGCAGCAAAGAACCCGACCATAGAAACAGGTAGCACTTTCTTCACCAGGTTCGGATAGATGGTGTCCTGGTTGTCATACAGTGTTTCCCGGAAATAATAGTAGCCAATGACACCAGGAAGCACAATGATGATAGGCATCAGGAGCTTAAATAATCCCATCAACAAAAAGCCTTTTTGTGCTTCTTTCAGATCTGCTGCCCCCAGGGCCCGCTGCACAATCACCTGGTTCATACACCAGAAGTAGATCTGGTTTACTACCAACCCGGTGAAGAGCGTTCCAAACGGAAGGATCGAATCTTTACTACCAATTGAATTAAACTTTTCGGGCGCAGCGGCATACACTTTCGAGAGTCCTGTTGCTACATTGCTGTCACCTATATTCCACAAAGCCAGGATAGGAATTAGCAAGCCACCAATGAAC
>JBGTIL010000303.1:0-4102 GCA_041745695.1 Chitinophagaceae bacterium
GGATGAGCAAAAAAGGACGAAAGGCAAACAAACGGTGGTGTCTAATCCTATGTTTGCGCTGCCCCTACGACTCTGGCAGCGGTTGTGCGAGCTGGCTGAGCTACCGGAATCGAAGTTATGGTCTGACGTATCCCAGAAGATGATCAATAGGCTCACGGAATTCTTAATCCGCTGCCCCTTTGATATCAAAGGAAAAACGACGTTTAAAGAAGAATTTGTTACTGCAGGAGGTATACAACTTTCGGAAGTAGATGCCAACACCATGATGAGCCGAAAGGTGCCGAACCTTTTTTTTGCAGGAGAGGTTTTGAATGTGGATGGTATCACAGGCGGCTTTAATTTTCAGCACGCATGGACCAGCGGATGGATCGCCGCTCATTCTGTTAGGGCATAGGCAGCACTTTTCCTGTGCTAAGAAATTCTGTCTTTATCCTCGATGGTGAGCCTTTATAAAAGAGGGTGCCTTTGAAATACATGATCACATGCAAAGACTCGGTGGCATGCACGTAGCCATCCCGGATGCTTCCATAGCCTACCATCTGATGCCTGACCTTGAAATCCCTGAAGTCTATCGTTCCTTTCTCCTGAGAGTACACATAGCAGCTATCGCTGTTGCCCCGTAGCGTTATATCAGAATTGTCGTTGTAGATGTACACATAGGTTCTTTTTGCGCTGAGATCGATAGCAATATCACCAGCTCCTTCATCTGTAAATAAGGTAATGCCATCCGCCTGTATCGTGTTGGTAGTAATAATACTGCCACTGCCATTATAATCAAGCCTTACCAGGTCAGCTACAGAGAGATAAACCGTAATTTTTTCAGCCGGATCCTTCAGCCACTTGCAACTGGCGTTGTTCCTCACCGTTAGTGTCTGGTTGGTGATGCTTGTTTCTATGTTGGCAATTACATTGGAGCCTCCTTCCACTTCAATCTTTTCTTTGGTGTCCTGCGTAAGAACAAGATCTATATTATCTGCGATGTCGATACGATTGAAAGCGGTTGCTGCGCGCTCCTGCCTCATATTGGTGCCAGGAGATTCCAGGCACCCCGGCTTTTTGCAGCCCGGCCACATCAGGAGCAGGAGTATCAAACAGGCATTGTATCGGATCGTGTAGTTCATTGGTAAAAAAACGTATAAGCAAGCCCGGTATGAAGATAGTCTGCCTTACCTGCATGCACTTTCAAGGTATAAAAAGCAGACAGGTTTTTCGATAGCTGGTAACGCAAACCCACGTTTTGGTATAAGTTGCCTCTCTTTGCCGGGTGGAGCAGGTAGTAGCCTACTTGCAGTGGAATGGAGAGCCGGCCAAGCTTTCTCTCGTAGAGCAACTGCAGCCCTACCTGTATATTCTTCGATTTGTTTTTAGTAAGCGTATAGCCGGTTGGGTCTTTGGTTAGGGATGGATCATGAAATACAGCAAGGCCACCACCCACAAGCTGTGCTGGTGAAATTAATTTACCAATTTCTGCACCCAATATCCCTACTGTATAGTGCGGGCTGGAAACCCATGGTGTTTGCTTACGCCCTGCCGACAAAAGTATCCGGATCTGTTTGCGGGAAGCGGGAGATATTACCGTTGTATCCCTGACGATTTTTTCGTTAAAAGAATACCGAAAGCCTCCGGTTACCATAGGAAAATTCAGTCCAAAATTCGGCAACTGTGCCCCAGCGTTAGACATATGAATAAAGGCTAGTCCAGCGTTCAAAGAAACAGTTTTACCAAGGCGAAGCTCGTTCTCAACAGATAGATGGATGTAATGATTCAGATGGCTTCCAATAAGCGTGTTCTTATGATTTGATACGACATCATAGGGTTTCTCTATCCAGGTAAAACCGGTGCCGGCACGAAACTTCAGCTTAAATTGATTGTTTTGCAACAGCGGGAAGCGCACAAATGGAAAAACGCTGAATGACTTTCCCAGGTATTGCCTGCTTCCCAGGTTTCCATAAATGGCACCCACGCCAACCTCGGGATAGTTGTTGTATTGATGCCATTCCTTGTTGCCGCGCGTTTGCTGGCTGACTGCTAATTCGGTAAAAGAGGAATAAGAGTCGCGGATGAAGCTCGCCTTCGGCGCCGTTGCCAGAAACGATCCAAAGTACTGTTGAATTCCAATGGAGATATTCGCTGGTGTTTTTTGCCTTTTCGGCTGAGCACTGCACTTGTAAGTAAGGATACAGGTTATAATAAGGAGCCAGCTTCTGGTTAGCTTAAAAGCAGGAATAGCGGGAGACAGCAAAACATACATCCATACAAATTGGTCATTATAAAACAGGCTCAGCCCCGTTCATGATAAATGACCGGAGTGAGCATGAGTGGGCAAATTTATGCTTCTGTTTCTGCTACTTCATCGAGTTTGTTGTCTTTCACAAACTTGTTCCTGACCTCGGTAAATTCAGCATGAAGGGCGGTAGCCTGGGTTAAAGCGCCGTCGGCATGCTCATAAATTTCTGGCAAACCATTCTCCAGAGATTTGTCGGACAGATTAATATTTTCAGCTTCCAGCTGCCCAATCTTTTTAAGTACAGAGGTTTGACTGTTGGTCACATCCTCAAGTTCGCGAATGATCTTATCCATCATCGTTAATTTCTCTCTTTTGTCCATAATTATAGTTTTTTGATCAATGATAAGAGCCAATACAGTGCCGATTTAAGGCGATGTGCCAGGCATGCGTATTCATTTGCTTCCTTTTTCCATCGCAATTGCAACTGATTTTCGGGGTGCAAAAAGACCATAATTACTAACTCCTTTTTGATGTCTAAAAGTACTGATGAAAAGCCTTAAAAGCTTTTATCCGCCTGCACTCCCTCACATCTGCTGGGTAGGGTGCCAGTGCTACTGTGCGAGATAAGAAAAAAGGGCGGGATATGCGGTACACAGGGGCCAAAAAAACTTATCTTTGCCGCCCCGAATAAAACCCCCGGGAATTTTATGGAAGAGAATCAAATTAATAACCCAAACGCTGAAGTACAGGAGAATGTGCCAGTTGCTGAACAAGCTACTGAAACTTCTACAGCGATAACAAACGAACCTGGAACAGATGAAACAACTTCCCCAACTCAGGGCGCCAACGGAGCGTCGGGCATTGAAAACAACGTCAAAGTAGACGAGCCTGTTGCGGAAACACCCGCTGCCCACGACGACTTCGACTGGAGTATAGACAAGCGCAATGTTGCTTCTTACACACAGGAAGAAAAGATCAAATACGACAGCGTATACGAGAACACTTTTGTTCAGTTGAATGACGGTGAGCTGATTAAAGGTCTGGTTGTTGGCATTACGAAGACTGATGTCGTGTTGAATATCGGCTTCAAATCTGATGGACTGGTTTCACTGAACGAGTTCCGCGATATGCAGGGATTGAAGGTCGGAGATGAAGTAGAAGTGATGGTTGTTGATAAGGAAGACCGCGATGGTAATCTTAACCTTAGTCGTAAGCAAGCCCGCACTACGCGTGCCTGGGAGCGCATTGTTGAAATTCATAAAACCGGTGAAATTGTTACCGGTACCGTAACGTCTAAAACCAAAGGTGGTTTGATCGTGGATGTATTTGGAATGGAGACCTTCCTACCCGGTTCTCAGATAGATGTGAAGCCTGTAACTGACTACGATCAGTTTGTTGGCAAAACAATGGAATTTAAAGTAGTGAAGATCAACGAGGCAATTAAGAATGCTGTTGTATCGCATAAGGCATTGATCGAAAGCGACATTGAGGCACAACGTGCCCTGATCATAGGCAAGCTCGAAAAGGGCCAGGTATTGGAAGGAACAGTCAAGAACATCACGGATTTTGGTGCATTTATGGACCTCGGTGGACTAGATGGTTTGCTTTACATCACCGACATTTCCTGGGGACGTATCAACCATCCAACCGAAGTATTGAAGCTGGATCAGAAGATCAACGTTGTAGTATTGGATTTCGACGACGAGAAAAAGCGTATTTCTCTTGGTCTGAAACAACTGACCCCACACCCTTGGGATGTGTTGCCTGAAACCGTTAAGGAAGGTGAAATCGTAAGTGGTAAGGTTGTGAACATTGAAGATTATGGCGCATTCCTCGAAATCATGCCTGGCGTAGAAGGGCTGGTGCACGTATCCG
>JBGTIL010000304.1:0-5429 GCA_041745695.1 Chitinophagaceae bacterium
TTTCTGAATTTACCCCGCATGATTTCGCCGCGCACCAGCATCTGGTACCCGGGCATGAGGTAGCCGGCACCAACAGGCGCGGGTGTTGCGTAGGCAAAACTGTCCGGTAACATGTCGATCAGTTTTACAACAAAGTCTGCATCTGTAGTAGAGATGGAAACAAAAAGATCAGCACGCAGTGGTCCTGCAAGCGTCATATCTTCCTGAAGCGGTTCTGTTTGAAAACTGATCACATCCGGTCGGCGCGCGGCGAAGCGCTGGTCGTCGGTCATGTATTCTCTCGTACGCCGCACATGAATGTCTTCCGTATATGGAACCGGCTTGGCGGGGTCGCTGCTGTACCCGGTATAGGCCGCTTGGGCCGGTGGCTTATCAAAAGCAAGCCCACCATTTGCCTGGAGATAGATGTTTTGAACAGCAGCCTGTTTGGGTGGCCACTCTGATAGCTTTTTCCAGTTATTTTCGCCACTGAAGAATATGGTTGCTTCCGAAAGTGCAGACAGATTGCCTTTGCCCTTTAAATGATAATTAAAGAACGGCACTTCAACATTGTTCTGGTACCACTCTGCAGTTTTGCTGCCGAAACGGATGTTACCCAAATTACTTCCATCGGAGCCGCCGCCCCACTGCCCGTGGTACCAGGGCCCCATTACAATACGGTTATTATTTTTTGTTTTTGTTTCGATAGACCCATACAGGTTCCAGGCGCCATACACGTCCTCAGCATCAAAGAGGCCGCCCACTACGAGTGTATTAGTAGTTGCCGGTATATGTTGTACATAGTTTTGCGGATTGCGGGCCTTCCACCAGGCGTCGAGGTTGGGATGCGCATAAAGGTCTTTCCAGAACTGCACGCTATCACCCATCAGCTTTGCAAAGTTTGTCAGGGCGCCACCCTTCAGATAAAACTCATAGTTATCGCTTTTAGGCAAAAAACGTGGTGGAGCAGACTGCGCTGTAGGTTGCGGCCGTGGAAGTCCAAAGCTCTGGTAGAAAGAAAATCCATCCATTAGCATGAAGGCACCGTTGTGATGAAAGTCGTCTCCCATAAACCAGTCGGTAACCGGCGCCTGGGGGCTAACCGCAACAACAGCAGGATGCCCGCTCAGTGCTACCATGGTGGCATAGAATCCAGGATAAGATATCCCATAGGCGCCTACCTTACCATTGGTATAAGGCAGGTTCTTAACGAGCCAGTCAACAGCATCATAACTGTCGCTTGCCTCATCGGTTTCAGTTCCTTTCTTAGCAGGATTGTAAGGACGCACATCAACAAAACTTCCTTCGCTCATAAATTTTCCACGAACGTCCTGCAACACGATGATGTAGTTTTCGCGGAAGTAAAGGCGGTGGTATGAGTTGGCAAAATTGCGCCAGGCAGAAGCGCCGTAGGGAGCAGAAGAGTAAGGCGTTCGCATCATCAGGATAGGATGGCGCTCTGTTGTATCATTAGGAATGTAAATGGCGGTATACAATTTTATACCGTCACGCATAGGAATCATCTGTTCCTTCTTTGTATAGTTCTGGCGTATCCAGGCGCTGTCAAGCGAATTACCCTGGGCAAAAACGTTCAACTGAACGAAGAGAAACAGCGCTAGTCCGAAAACTGTCTTCATGAAACTGGAGTTATATGAAGAACTAAATTAACGCCAAATGCTTTTACGGGACTGTCTACTTTTGATTGATGGGGGTTTCAATGATAAGGAACTCGGCTTTTTCTTCGCACCGGATCTCCACAGTATCGGTGCTCCAAACGCCCAACGCATCGCGCTGTGATAAGCGTGCCGAACCAACATGGATCGTTCCGGTGATTGCAAAAACAAACAGGCATTTGTTAACCGGGTTGAATGAGTAGTTGAGTACTGATCGGGCATCATACAATCCCAGGCTCAATTTAGTGTTCTGCCCGATCCAGCAATGTTTTCCTCCTTCCTCACCAGAAACAATAGTCTGAAGTTTATTAAGCCTTTCCTGTTTGGGAAAGTAACGCGACTGGTAGCGGGGCGCAGTGTTTTGGAGTTTGGGCTGGATCCATATCTGCAAGAAACTGACAGGATCAGAACCGGTGTTGTATTCTTCATGTCTTAATCCTGCGCCCGCGCCCATGATCTGTATCCAGTCTTCGTGCACTTCGGCGTCATAACCCAGGCTGTCCTTGTGGCTCATAGTGCCCTTTAACATGATGGAAATGATTTCCATGTTGGCATGAGGATGAATACCAAAGCCCTTGCCTGCGGTTACAACATCATCATTGAAGGCAACAAGAGTACCGAACGACGTAAGGGAGGGATCCTGATAGTCGCTAAACGAAAGCGTGAAATTGCTTTGCAGCCAGCCTATATCTTTAGTGCCACGCTCACTTGCGGGAAAGTGTTTTTTTTGCATTAAATATTCATTGGTACTTCCATTAAAAGCAGGGATGCATCAGCGTTGGCAGTGATTGCCAATTGGTCCGTATTCCATACGCCCACACCATCCCGGCGGTTCAACGCTATTTCATTTATGGTAACATCGCCTTCCAAAACGAAAGCGTATACACCATGCTCTTTCGAGTGCAAATTATAGGTAAGCTCTGTGTCTTCTTCGAGGTTACCCAGGCTGAACCAGGCATTCTGTTGTATGTGAACCCCGCCTTCCCCGTCAATGGGAGAAACCACTGTGAGGAGCTTATTCTTTTTTGATTCCTCTGAAAACGTCATCTGGTCGTAGCGGGGAGTGATGTTGCGCTTGTCGGGGAATACCCATATCTGTAAAAATTTGACAGCAGCACTGTTGCTGGCATTCTTTTCTGAATGCGCAACGCCGGTGCCTGCGCTCATCACCTGTACATCGCCCTGTTTTATTATGGTGGTGTTTCCCATATCATCGCTGTGCTGCAGGGCTCCTTCAAGCGGTATGGATATGATCTCCATGTTGTCATGACCGTGCTTGCCAAATCCCATTCCACCTGCAACGGTATCATCGTTCAGTACACGCAGCGCGCCAAAATGAACCCGTGCCGGATCGTTATAGCCTGCAAATGAAAAGGTATGCCAGGAGTTGAGCCATCCGTGGTCGGCATGACCGCGCGTGCCAGCTTTATGGAGTATAGTATTCATGAAATGGGTTTTAAAAATTGAATCTCGTGCAAATAGTAAGTTCCGTATCGGGCAAAGTGGTAGCTAATTCCACAAGGGTTTGGTATATGAAACAGAGATCACTGGGAAGGTACAGGGTAGTGCAGCAATCAAGTTCAAGTGCCGCTAAAGGGGCGATGAATAACTGACAATAGGCTTCGGAAAAGAAGGCAATCTTAAACGCGCAGCGGTTTAAATCAGGTTGTTTGAAGCACTTTCTCTTCTACCAGTTTTTCTGCCAGCCATAAAAATTCAGTGATGAACGTGTCGATGCTTTTTTGAAAAGTAGGATCGATCAGGTTTCCTTCGGCATCAAACTTTTTGTCTACACCGGGTGTAACAAGCATATAAGGAGAACCGATTCCAAATAAAGCGTGTATGAACTGCTGTGCATGCAGCGCAGCTCTGATACCGCCAAGTCCGCCAGGCGAAGCTGTAGCAATGGCAAAAGTTTTGCGGCTGCGTTTGGGAAAATGATCAAAAAGATTTTGTAAAGCCGAAGAGTAGGAGCCATTGTATTCGGGAGTGACCAGGATATAGGCATCCGCTTCAAACATGCGCCTGGCCAAAGCCCTGTGCTCTTCCGGTGCAGCTTCCACCGTGTTGTATACCGACTGTATAAAGGGCAACACATGCTGCTGCATATCAATCAGCCCCACTTCATGGTCGGTGAGCTCGCTGAGCGTTTGAGTGAGATAAAGCCCAACGCGATGGGTGATACTGCCGTGACGCGGACTGCCTGATATGATTTCTATTTTCATTTTTCTTGATATTAAATGCGATAAGAATTGTAAAGATAAGTAATCAATGTTTAAACATCAAATTTATTTTCTGTATTGATTCTCGTGACGGCGTGCTACGAAGCACAAAATAACCGCGCCCAGGATCTGCCCGATTCCTTTTTGATGACTGCCCCTAATTACCTAGTTTCATTCCTGTTTCTCCCGGGCAGTTATTAAACAGCATACCAAGGTTTATGTTCAACAGACGCAAATTTATCCTAACATCTGCAGGTAGTTCACTGGCAATAGTTATTAATAGACTCTTGGGCGAAACAACCTTCGCCGGACAAATAAAAAATAAGCCTGTAGTGGTGTCTACCTGGGCTCCCAACGTATCGGCCAATGCAGAAGCCTGGAAGACCCTGAGCAAGGGCGGAAGAGCCATCGACGCAGTTGAGGCAGGGGTAGCCATTCCTGAAGCCAATCCACTCGACCAGAGCGTGGGATATGGTGGTTTGCCAGACCGCGACGGCAGGGTAACACTTGATGCCTGCCTCATGGACGACAAAGGCAATTGCGGCGCGGTTATGTTTCTGGAAGGGATCATGCATCCTTCCAAAGTAGCCCGTCTGGTAATGGATAAAACCCCGCATGTGCAATTGGTAGGGGAGGGAGCGCTTCAGTTTGCACTGGCACAGGGTTTCAAGGTGCAGAACCTGCTCACACCGGAGAGCGAAAAGGCCTGGAAGACCTGGCTAAAAGAAGCCCGGTACGATCCCATGACCATTCCACAGCTTCTGGAGCAACGGTCTGTCAAAGACCGGGCGGGACAGGAAAACAACCACGACACGATTGGAATGATTGCGATGGATGCTTCGGGAAACCTGGGCGGAGCCTGTAGCACCAGTGGTATGGCTTACAAAATGCGCGGGCGCGTAGGTGACTCACCCATTATTGGCGCGGGCTTGTACGTAGACAACGAAGCAGGTGCTGCAACAGCTACCGGAGTAGGGGAAGAAGTAGTGCGTGTTTGTGGTGCACACACTGTTACAGAATTGATGCGAAGCGGATACAGCCCGGCGGCCGCCTGTAAGAAAGCGGTAGAGCGCGTGATCCGCATGCGCGGAGAAAAAGCAAAAGAAATACAGATCGGATTTATTGCTTTGAATAAGAAGGGCGAATTTGGTGCTTTTGCTATGCAAAAGGGTTTTACCTATGCTGTTCAGAATGGCGCGGGAAGCAAAGTGTACGATGCGTTGAGTCTGTACTAACATACCGTTCCGCCAGGTAGCAATCAGAGCCTCACAAATTTGCCCGTTCGCTTCCTGAACAAACCTGTAGAGAATAAACCGAACACATGCACCCAGAATATATTATTGAAGTTGCTACCGCCGATTTTTCAACAACCAATACGGCGGTTGCCGGGGGTGCCCATCGCATTGAACTTTGTGCTGCGCTGTCTGATGGCGGTACCACGCCGAGTTACGGAACCATTAAAAAATGCAGGGAAGCCTTCGGCATTGAGCTTTTTCCAATGATCCGAACCCGGAGTGGTGATTTTTTATACGACACCGAAGAATTCAGCATCATG
>JBGTIL010000305.1:0-7794 GCA_041745695.1 Chitinophagaceae bacterium
AGCCTACGGACTTTACCGTCCCTATTCCACTAAGGCAGTAGCCCATACAATTAAAACGTATTCCGATTTTACAATCCCCTACCCTTACCCGGTAGCACAGAGTGTAGAAGCAGCTAACGGTATGGAATACCCGATGATCTGTTTTAATTATGGACGCACCGAGAAAGACGGTACGTACTCGGAGCAGTCGAAATATGGAATGCTCGGCGTAATTATCCATGAAGTAGGTCATAACTTTTTCCCGATGATCATTAACTCCGATGAACGCCAATGGAGCTGGATGGATGAAGGCCTCAACACCTTTGTTGAATACCTGACCGAAGAACTATACGACAACAAATTTCCTTCCCGTCGCGGACCAGCCTGGACGATCACCGACTACATGAAACTGGATAAAGCACAGCTGGAGCCCATCATGACCAATAGCGATAACATTATTGGCTTCGGTCCCAATGCTTATTCCAAGCCAGCAACAGGCTTGAATATCCTTCGCGAAACCATTATGGGTCGTGAGTTGTTCGACTATGCCTTCAAAGAGTACGCACGCCGCTGGGCATTTAAGCACCCAACGCCTGCTGACCTTTTCCGCACAATGGAAGACGCATCTGCAGAAGACCTTGACTGGTTCTGGAGGGGCTGGTTTTACAGCACCGATGTAACCGACATCTCCCTGGACAGTGTAAAATATGCCAAAGCAGATCTTACCGCTACCTCCCCGCGCTCACGCGATACAACAATTATGCAGAGTGTAACCCGGCCGCAGGTAAATGCTTTTGAAGATATCAGCAAGATCCGCAACCGTGAAGACAGGAAGATCAAATTTCTTACAGACAGCGATACTGCGCTCCGCGACTTTTACTGGCGTTACGACCGCGGTATAGAGCCATACGATACCGCCAAGTTTGCTGTAGTGATACCCGCCTCCATTGAGCCACTCGATGAAGCCAGCCGGCAGCAGTTCGCCGACAAGCATTTTTATGAGCTCAACTTCAGTAACAAAGGAGGTCTCGTTATGCCTATCATTATTGAGTGGACTTATAAAGACGGAACGAAAGAGACAGAGAAAATCCCTGCGCAGGTCTGGCGTCTCAACGAAAACAAAGTCACTAAATTCTTTATGAAAGATAGAGAGGTGGCGTCCATCAAGCTTGATCCTATGAAGGAAACAGCAGACATCAATGAAAGCAATAATACCTGGGGTAACACAGGCGCTGTAGCCAGCAGGTTTCAGTTATTTAAACAAAAACAGGGTGCTGCCCGGGGTCAGTCGGTAGGATCAAACCCGATGCAAAAAGCCAAAGAGAAAAAAGGATTTTAAATCCCGATTCATCCTCATATTGAAACCACTCTTTCAACGAGTGGTTTTTTTTGGTGCCAGCAACAGAATGTCTATAAAACTTCTGTTGCGTCGCACTCGTGTACAGCATAACTTTAGTGAACATTATGAAATCACTTTATTTACTGTCACTACTGTTGTTATCCGGGGCTGTATTTGCCGGAACCGTAGACACTGTTACAGTCTACAGCAGTAGCATGCGTAAGAATATCAGGTGCGTGGTGATCAAGCCTGATAGTTACAAGAACAAAAGTCTTCAGTTCCCGACTGTTTACCTGCTACACGGCCATGGCGGGTCTTATAACAACTGGATTAACAGGGTTCCTGATTTAAAAAAACATGCCGATACCTACCAGGTGCTGATTGTTTGTCCGGACGGCGCTTTCAACAGCTGGTATTACGACAGTCCTGTAGACACTGCAGTAAAATACGAAACCTTTGTGGCTACAGAAGTACCAGCCTACGTAGAAAGCAAATACCGCACGATCAGAAACCGTAATGGACGGGCCATAACAGGTTTAAGTATGGGCGGGCATGGGGGACTATTCCTTGGCTTCAGGCATGCGTCTTTTTTTGGCGCCTGCGGCAGTATGAGTGGTGCCCTGGTAATTGAATACATTACCTCTAAGCAATACGGTGTTGCCACCCGCCTTGGCGATACGGCTAACAAGCAATTGTACCGTGCTTATTCCATCATGGGTGAAATGGAACGCTATCCCAAAGATTCGCTGGCGATTATTATGGATTGTGGCACAGAAGATTTTGTCATCCCGATGAGCCGGGCAGCTCATGAAAAAATGCTTGCTCTAAAAATCCCGCACGAATACACGGAACGCCCAGGGAAACATGACTGGAAATACTGGAAAACAGCAATTGAATTCCAGTTGCTTTTTTTCCGAAACTATTTCAATCAACAACAGGCAACTACGGTTGCGAAAGGCAAGGCTTTGTAAATATTGTCTCCGCTTTAATTATTATATAACGCTTCTATTACAGGAAGCGGGCCGTGTGACTTTTCTTTATCTTTTTGAGTCCTGCAGGTTTTCCCGCATACACGAGGTAACCGCCATTTATTCCTGCTTCTGGACCCAGGTCTATCACCCAGTCAGCACTTTTAATTACGTCTGTATTGTGTTCAATTACGAGTATGGAATGACCTCCGTCGATCAATGCATTGAAAGAGGTAAGTAATTTTTTGATGTCATGGAAATGAAGTCCGGTGGTGGGTTCATCAAAAATGAACAACACTTTTCCTGCCGACTTCCCCTTACCCAGGAACGTAGCCAACTTAACCCGCTGGGCTTCACCTCCCGAGAGTGTATCTGACGACTGTCCCAGTTTTACATAACCCAGCCCTACATCGCTCAGTGGTTTAATTGCTGTAATAATATTTTTATCGTCTTTGAAAAAATCTACCGCTTCATCAACACTTAGTTCAAGAACATCATGCACACTCTTTCCCTTGTACTGCACTTCCAGTACTTCTTCTTTGAATTTTTTACCGCCGCATACTTCACAGGTCAGGTGCACATCGGCGAGGAACTGCATCTCTACTACCTTTTCTCCCTCACCCTTGCAGGCGTCGCACCTGCCACCATCCACATTGAAAGAAAAATGCTTTGCCTGGAAACCCCTGATTTTGCTCAATGGCTGGGCAGCATACAGATCTCTCACGCCATTCCAGGCCTGTACATAGGTCACCGGGTTACTACGTGAAGATTTACCAATGGGATTCTGATCTACCATCTCCACAGCCGTCACTGCATCTGTTGCGCCCGATAAGGCCTTGTGCATACCTACTTTATCGCCCGGTTCACCTTTGAGTTTTTGTAAAGCGGGATACAGGATGTGTTTCACCAAAGTTGTTTTACCACTCCCGCTAACGCCACTTACAACACATAACACGTTCAATGGAAACTCAACGTCGATGCTTTTCAGGTTGTGATGGCGGGCGCCTTCTACCACAATTGAGGTGCTCCATGGGCGTACCTGTTTGGGAGGATCTATACTCAGCGTGCCCTTAAGGTACTTACCCGTCAGGCTGTCCTCATCTTTTATTATTTGATCATAGTTGCCTGCAGCAACTACTTCCCCCCCGAGATGGGAAGCAAGCGGACCCATATCTACAATGTGATCTGCTTCACGCATCATCATCTCATCATGCTCCACAACAATTACAGTGTTGCCAAGATCGCGCAGCTCTTTCAATACCCGGATCAGGTTTACGGTATCGCGTGAATGAAGTCCAATAGAAGGTTCATCCAGTATGTACAAAGAATTGGTGAGGTTGCTGCCCAGGCTCCGGGTTAGCTGTATGCGTTGGCTTTCACCCCCGCTAAGGGTATTGGCCAGGCGGTTTAGAGTGAGGTAGCCCAATCCGACTTTGAGAAGAGTATCTATGCGATGCGTGATCTCTGCCTGGATGCGCTTTGCGACGGTTTGCTCATACTCAGAAAAGTTGGCAGCAGCCATATCAAACCAGATTTTGAGATCGCTTACCGGCAGTTCATTCAGCTCGGCTATTGCCTTGCCCTGCACTTTCACGTAAAATGCCTCCTTACGTAACCGTGAGCCGAGGCATTCGGGACATTTCGTTTTACCGCGAAACCGGCTTAGTAATACACGGTATTGAACCTTGTATAAGTTCTTTTCTACCTCCTTAAAAAAATCATCTATGCCTTCTACAAACTCGTTTCCTTTCCACAAGGTTTGGTATTGAAGTTCGGTTAGATCAGCGATGGGCTTGTGTACCGGGAAATCGAAGCGGCGGGCCGCTTTTATAAATGATTCCTTCCACTGCCCGAGTTTCTCTCCCTTCCAGGGCGCTACAGCACCTTCATACAAACTCAGGAGTTTGTTTGGTATAACGAGGTCTTCATCAATACCTAACACCATTGAAAAACCTTCACATACCGGGCAGGCACCGAACGGATTATTAAAAGAAAACAGGTTGGGCGTAGGCTCCTCAAACTGTATTCCATCCAACTCAAAACGATTATTGAAATTCAGCAGTCTTTCGCCATCCGCTTCAACATACACATCGCCCTCGCCTTCGTAAAACGCTGTAGTCACCGAATCGCCAAGCCGGTGCAGATCGTCCTCGTCAAGTTCTTTGGCTACCAGCCGGTCAATAAGCACGTATACATTATCCGGAAAAGTAAAAGCCCTGTTGCGCTCTGCATCTGATTCAATTAAATCCTCAATACGCAAGGTCTCGCTTTGTCCAACTTCATTTTCCTGCTGGGTGCGGGAGCATGCAGAAACGTACAGGCGCGAAAATCCCTTCTGCATCAGGATGTGTAATTCCTCTTTGATGTCCCGGTTACGATGCTGCCTGAAAGCCGCCAGCAGAAACACTTTCGTTCCGGGCTTCATCAGTTTGATGGCATCCATTACATCAGCAACATCATCTTTCTTCACAGTACGGCCGCTAACCGGTGATATTGTTTGACCAATGCGGGCGTACAGCAGGCGGAGATAGTCGTAGGTCTCCGTCATACTTCCCACTGTACTTCGGGGTGTGCGGGTAATAACTTTTTGTTCAATAGCAATGGCGGGCGAGAGACCTTTTATATAATCTACATCCGGCTTATCCATTCGATTGAGAAACTGCCTCACGTAAGCACTCAGACTTTCTGCATACCGCCGTTGCCCTTCCGCATAAAGGGTGTCTATCGTGAGTGAAGACTTGCCTGAACCGGAAACCCCCGTAACTACAATCAGTTTGTTACGAGGTAATGATATATCAACATTTTTTAAATTATGAACCCTTGCCCCTTTGATTACAATCGGGTCTGCAGTGCCTTTAACCTTCGCAAGGGTCCGCTCTTTTACTTCCTTCATAAAATTCGGAGCAAAGGTAGCTTACTAACCTCTTTAGCAATGGAATCATTAACGGCTCTTTCACAAAAAGATGGCAATAAAATAGAATCTGGAGGTTTGCTGTTATGGAAAAGAACCCTATTTTTACGAAGTATTCCGTTTTCCCTTTAACTACACAAAAGCTCAGCCTGCCTATCGCATAGACTTCTACTCAAACAGTTTTATTCCGATTATCTAAACCCTGTAGGAGTTGTTTATGTCTATACTATCCAAACTTACCGACCACGAATTAATTCAGGCTTTTGTTGCTGGTAATACAAACGCGCTTGAAACACTTGTATTGCGCCACAAAGACAAATTATACACTTCTATCTTTTTTCTTGTTAAGGACAAGTACCTCGCTGAAGACATTTTTCAGGATGTTTTCATTCGGGTCATAGACACCACAAGGGGCGGGCGTTATACGGAAGAAGGGAAGTTTTTACCCTGGGCCATGCGCATTGCACATAACCTTTGCGTAGACCATTTCCGCAAGGTGAAGCGTACCCCCACCATCAAAACCGGTGAAGACCAGGATATCTTTGAGGTACTTAATTTTACCGAGGAGAGTGCTGAAGACCGGATGATGAAGAAACAAAGTCACAACCGCGTAAAAGATATGCTTGATCAGCTACCCGAAGACCAGCGGGAAGTAATCATACTGCGCCATTATGCAGACATGAGTTTTAAGGAAATTGCGACCATTACGGGTTGCAGCATCAACACAGCTCTCGGGAGAATGCGGTACGGGCTCATCAATCTCAGGAAAATGATGGTTCAAAAGCAGATCGCTCTTTAATTTTGTACAGTTCCATGTATCATCAACTTTTTGTCATTCTTAGCTTCCAACTGCACTGATTCAATTGCTTGCCGCGGACGGCTGGTTAAGAATGACGCCTATTTGCATCCCGGTCTCCGACCGGGGTTTTTTTTGACGCTTTGTCAAACTTTCTTTGCTGCAATTGCAGTGAGATTTCCACACCAGTCGAAGTTCTTCTACAATCGAACTCTGAAATTGTTCAAAGCCACCTAACCAGAGGCTGAAATTTTGTCTTTCACACAAGGCACCATTGTTGAACATATCGAATCAACAAAAGTGTAGGAAATGGAGGTGACGGCAGTGGTGTTATTCGATAGTGCGCTCGCACACTACGATGTGCGAATAGATAATGATGGTGTTTGCACCGCACACCTGGCGCAGTTCAAAGGAAGTTCAGAGCACCCTCCCCCTCAACAAATTTGTCTTCATAAGGAAGGCCGCCATTGGATTGGCGATGTAAATGCTCCCTGTTTAGCTGATGATATCGGCTATGCTATCGAAATGAAAGCCAAGCCGTTTATCGATGAGCGCAAACGCGGGAGCGGACATCCTGCAGCATAATCATTCAGCATCCACACAGGTTTTTCAAATTATTGCCGCCTGTTATATTCCGCAACAACTTTATCGAGGTGCTGGATAAACTGCTCTACGTTCGAATCGTAAGCGTAGCCGTCACTTGCCAGTTTTTGTTCTTTTCCATCCAGGAAAATGTAAAAAGGTTGGGAAAGAGATCCATATCGACTCACCTGGAAATGTGCGTATTTTTCACCCAGTGTATTGACTCTTTCGGAAAGATGCTCGGAATCGAATTCTTCATTCTCAGGTAATTTGATGTTCTGTACGTCGGTGTACAGCGAAGCAATAATAAAATTCTCCTTCAAACGCTTCATCACTTCCGGCGAACTCCACACTTGCGCTTCCATCTTGCGGCAATTGATACAATTGATACCGGTAAAGTCGAGCATAAGGGGCTTTTTAGCCGCCCGGGAGGCAACAAGCGCCTCCTCATAGTCAAAGTAGGTCACCAGTCCGTATTTTTTAACCACCTCCGGTTCCAGGGGACCAAGTTCTGTTACATGTTTTACCGGGCCCCTGATACCAGGAGCAGCGTTTGCAGATGTGCCCTCAGGGGATTTCGACATGCCGCCCCCTGTATTAGGTAGAAAATCCTGGGTACCGTAGGGTGGCAGAAATGCACTTATTCCTTTTAAAGGCGCACCCCATAAACCCGGAATCATATACACTACAAAGGCAAACGTAAACATAGCCAGCATCAGCCGTGGAATCCCGACATGGGGCACGCCGAAATCATTTTTCGGCAGTTCGTTATCATGACTGAGTATCAGCTTTCCTAACAGATATAAACCAAGAAGGGCAAAGATCACGATCCAGAATGCCAAAAATACTTCCCGGTCGAGCAGACGCCAGCCTTGCGCCAGGTCTGCGTTCGACAGAAATTTAAGCGCAAGGGCCAGTTCAAGAAACCCGAGTGATACCTTAACGGCATTGAGCCAACCACCTGCCTTACCCAAACCGTTCAGCCAGCCTGGGAAAAGCGCAAACAAGGTGAACGGGAGGGCAAGGGCTACCGAAAAACCAAACATCCCTATCAGTGGTCCCATAAAGCTGCCTTGAGAAGCCAACACAATCAAGTTTCCAATGATGGGACCCGTGCAGGAGAACGACACAAGCGCAAGTGTCAGCGCCATAAAAAAAATGCCTCCAAAACTTTTGGTGTTGGCTTTGGAATCGGTCTTGTTTGTCCAGGAAGAGGGCA
>JBGTIL010000306.1:0-5946 GCA_041745695.1 Chitinophagaceae bacterium
TGAACTCGCGGTAAGTGGTTTCAGAAAATTTATTCAGCTTGATGTAACCTGTGATAGAGTCGATCATGTAGGCAGCATCGAGGGAAGGAATAGGAATGGTGCCGCGGGTTACAAAGAAATCACGCAGGTTTCCTTTGCGCAGTACCGCCAGTTTTACTTTGGTACCCGCTTCCCCGCGAATGAGTTTTTTAATGGATGAACTGGGTAATGATTTGCTGATGATGGAGGAGTCATTCACACCTAGGATCTTGTCTCCGGTGAGCAGCCCTGCTTTGTCGCTGGGACCGCCGGCAACAACATACAAAATATGTACGGTATCACTGAATACATTAAACTCAACCCCAATGCCCTGGAAGTTGCCCACTATGTCTTCGTTGGCTTCACTGAGTCCGTTTGCAGGAATGTATACCGAGTGCGGATCAAGATTATTCATCAATCCTTCCATGGCATTATCCTGCAGAGAGTCGATACCCAATGAATCCACATACCTCGAACGTATCAGATCAAGCGCTTCCTGCAGCGAGCCCCTTTTATCCTTCTTAAAAAATCCTTTGGTACTGCCCGTTTGCTGGTGTAGCTTGAAACCGAAGAACATGCCGGAAATCATGACCAGTGAAAAAATCAGGGGCAACCAAACTTGTAATTTTTTATTCCTCATTGTCTGCCGTTACTTTGTAAGATGTTGCAAAATAGCCCATTTGAAAGAATGATGTCGTTTTGGATACTTATTCAACAATACTTTAAGCAATACAATGTCTGTAATACTCATCGCTGACAGTGGGGCTACTAAAGCCGAATGGGTATTGATCAAAGACGGTAAAAAAAAGACGTTGTATACGCAGGGCATCAGCCCTTACTTTTTGAATACTGCAGAAATTATCGACCTGCTGCAAAATGAATTGACTCCGAAATTGGGCAAGGGAATTATTGATGAGATCTTTTATTATGGCACCGGCTGTGCCAACCCTGATAACGCAAAGAGTGTAAAGAAAGCCCTCGGTAAAGTATTTCCGGGGGCAAAGATCGACGTGCAAACCGACCTGGTGGCCGCGGCAAGAGCGCTGTGCCGGCATCAGAAAGGGCTCGCCTGTATTCTGGGCACCGGGTCTAATTCCTGCTACTACAATGGCCGAAAAATTGTAAAGAACAGTCCCGGTATCGGTTATGTTCTGGGAGACGAGGGTAGTGGTGCCTACCTTGGAAAGCAGGTACTGCAACACTATTTTTATAAGACCTATGATGAAGACCTGGCTGCACGCTTCGATGCCATGTTCAGCACTACTGCAGTGGAGATACTGGATCATGTGTATAAAAAGCCGCTGCCGAACCGTTACCTCGCATCCTTCGCTCTCTTCCTGGCTCAGAACCGCGACCATTACATCATTGAGAACATCATCTACGACGGGCTGAATGATTTCTTCTGGCAGCACCTCTCCAAGTATGGACAGGTGTGGAACACCCCTGTCAATTTTGTTGGAAGTGTAGCTTACGGCTTCAGGGATGTGCTGGGAGAATTATGTAACTCTTACGGGTTCGAACTGGGTGTAGTTCTTAAAGCTCCGATGCCCGGATTAATTAAATACCATACGCTTAACTGACCCGAACTTATGAGCACTTTTGAAAGAATCACAGAGCAGTCAAGCAACTACAGGCACCTTGAAAAGATGTCGGTAAGTGAGTTGCTGATCAATATAAATGGAGAAGACAAAACCGTTTCTTTTGCGGTAGAAAAAGCTATACCCCAGATTAAGCGACTGGTGGATGCCGTGTCGGACAAGATGCTGGCGGGTGGAAGGCTTTTTTATGTAGGTGCAGGAACAAGCGGAAGACTGGCAGTTGTTGACGCAAGTGAGTGCCCGCCTACCTATGGTGTGCCGCATGGTATGGTGGTGGCTGTGATTGCCGGTGGCGATGAAGCCATTACAAAGGCTGTTGAGAACGCCGAGGACGATGTGCAACAGGGATGGAAAGACCTTCAGGTTCACAATGTTTCAGCAAAGGATGTGGTGGTGGGTATTGCTGCGAGCGGCACCACACCTTATGTGATCGCTGCATTAAAAGAGTGTCAGAAAAGAGGCATTATCACCGGCTGCATCACCAATAACCCCGGCTCCTCACTGACCGACGTGGCAGACTTTCCCATTGAAGCCGAGGTAGGCCCTGAGTTTGTTACCGGGAGTACCCGCATGAAAAGCGGCACTTCGCAAAAGCTCATACTCAATATGATTTCTACTACTGTTATGATACAGCTGGGAAGGGTAGAAGATAACAAGATGGTGAACATGCAGCTGACCAACGAAAAGCTGATCGACCGGGGCACCAGGATGATCATGGACAAAATAGACCTGCAGGATTACGACGTTGCCAAGGAGATGTTGCTGACTTATGGTAGTGTGAAAAAGGCAGTCGATGCCTACCACCTCACCAATTAAGTTGCGTTCCGGTGTGGAGAAGTAGGGGTGCTGGTGACACCTGGGCTAGCCACCGGAGCAGTTTTTAATTTGTAAACACGATGCACGAAATAGAACCTTTTTATAATTGGCGACATATATATGTCAGTGAAGAAGATGAGCGGTCGCCTTTTTTTGAACGGGTATATTCCGAATTTGAGTTCACACAAACCGTTTACAATTTTTACATCCATCCCCAATGGGACGAGTTCGGCAGCCGCACGCTCTACTTAAAAGTGCTGATCGCCGACTATGATGAAAAATACATGGTCATTGAATTGATAGGCGAATGGAACGATGCCATTGAAAATGATATCATGATGCTGAAGCGGGATGTGATCGATAAATTTGAACGCGCCGGCATCATCAAGTTCATATTGGTTGCTGAAAATGTGCTGAACTTTCACAGTGGTGACAGGGACTACTACCAGGAATGGTTTGAAGAGGTGACAGATGAGAACGGGTGGGTGGTGTGTTTGAATATGCCCGAAGCCACGCAGCATGATTTCCGCAAATCCAAGATCACTTATTACGTAGAACTCATGCCCCTGGCAAACTGGCGCATCTACCAGCCCTTTCATTTATTTAAAAAGATTGACGAAGAACTAGGCAAAAGATTGCCGCTTTAGCACCCGGTAATTTTATTAAATTGTTACCTTGTTTACCCGATCGCCTATTACCTTTGCGCTTCATTTAACCCCCTTTTTACGCTTATGAAATGGTCGTTCTTTTTCACTTCAGCTGTTGGTAGAAAGCTAGTGATGGCGTTAACGGGTTTGTTTCTGATCATTTTTCTCATGGTGCATGTAGGATTGAATTCCTGCATTTTTGCAGACTGGGTAGATCCCACCGATAATGGCGAAATGTTTAATAAAGCCGCTCATTTTATGGGCTCTACGATCATCACCCGAATATTGGAGATCGTTCTATTCATCGGCTTTATCATTCATATCATACAGGGCTACGTGGTAGAAGCCAAAAACAGAAAGCTGCGTGGACAGGGTTACAATAAAACGCTTGGTAGCCGGGGAAGCACCTGGAGTAGCCGCAGTATGGCTTTGCTGGGTACCATCATCTTTCTCTTCCTGGTAGTGCATATTTCCAAGTTCTGGTGGTCTTCACGGATTACGCACGACATGGACGCTGTTACCTATAACAATGTCGAAATGCACAATGTGTTTCTTAGAATGTATGATGTGTTCCAGGAACCCTTGATCGTGCTGCTGTACATGGCAGGTGTTACTGCACTGGGTTTCCATCTCTTTCATGGTTTTCATAGTGCTTTTCGCAGCATGGGTGTTCACAACAAAAAATACATCGGTTTACTTAAAGGCCTCGGATACGGTTTTACGGTGCTTGTTTCTGTTGGGTTTGCGCTCATGCCACTAAGCATGTATTTTCAGTGGGTGACACCTTTATAATCCCAAAAAGTTCTTTTACAATAGTTTCATGCCGGTTAGGCTGATTTGTTGAACTTACAACACGCACGTGTATGAGTTCCTCTACAGTTTCAAATGAAAGCCTTTTAGTTAGCAGGGATGGGAGAAAATTGGCGTAGTAAGGTCAACAACACGGCATCTTTACGTGTTAATCGTATGCAGTGTACAACTGGTCTTTGTTTATACCACACCAGGTAATAGTAAGCAGAACAGATGAAGTCCGTTGTAAGCCGTAAAACAGAACATACATTTCTAAATCAGAAAGAAGAACTTATGCTCGACGCAAAAATTCCTGCAGGACCATTAGAAAAAAAATGGGAAGACTACAAAAGCCACGTAAAGCTGGTTAATCCTGCCAACAAGCGCAGGTTGGAAATTATTGTTGTTGGTACAGGACTTGCCGGCGCTTCTGCTGCTGCAGCCCTGGGAGAACTGGGGTACAAAGTGAAGGCCTTTTGTTTTCACGATAGTCCCAGGCGCGCGCATTCAATCGCTGCACAGGGCGGTATCAATGCTGCCAAAAATTACCAGAACGATGGAGACTCCGTGTTCCGTCTTTTTTACGATACGATAAAGGGAGGCGACTACCGCGCACGGGAAGCCAATGTATACAGGCTTGCTGATGTGAGCCGTAATATCATCGATCAGTGTGTGGCCCAGGGCGTTCCCTTCGCCAGGGAATATGGTGGTTTGCTCAGCAACCGCTCATTTGGTGGCACCCAGGTACAGCGCACATTTTACGCAGCAGGTCAAACCGGTCAGCAGCTCCTCATTGGCGCGTACCAGGCCCTGGAAAGACAGATTGCATTGGGCAACGTGAAGATGTACACCCGCCATGAAATGCAGGAACTGGTTATGGTGGAAGACAAAGCGCGTGGCATCATTGCCCGTGACCTTGTGAGCGGAAAACTGGAAAGACATTTTGGACATGCTGTGTTGTTGTGTTCCGGTGGTTATGGTAACGTATTTTATCTTTCTACCAATGCAATGGGCAGTAATACAACTGCTATCTGGAAGGCACATAAGAAGGGCGCCATGTTTGGTAATCCCTGCTTCACACAAATTCATCCTACCTGCATTCCGGTAAGTGGCGATCACCAGTCGAAGTTGACACTCATGTCTGAATCGCTCCGCAACGATGGACGCATTTGGGTACCCAAAGCCCAGAATGATACCCGGAAGCCAGGCGAGATCCCTGAAGAAGAGCGCGACTACTACCTCGAACGTCGTTATCCTGCATTTGGCAACCTGGTGCCGCGCGACGTGGCTTCCCGTGCTGCTAAAGAAAGATGCGATGCGGGTCACGGTGTTGGTACTTCCAGGCAGGCGGTGTACCTCGACTATGCGGCCGCGATTCTAAGGTATGGCAACATCGAAGCAAGCAAACGCAACATGGGTGAAGTAGACGAAGCAACCGCCATTACACTGGGTAAAGAAGTGGTGAAAGAAAAATACGGCAACCTCTTCGATATGTATGAAAAGATCACGGGCGAAAATCCTTACGAGATCCCCATGCGTATCTTCCCGGCCGTACACTATACGATGGGAGGGTTGTGGGTAGACTACGACCTGATGACTACCATCCCCGGCTGTTATGCACTGGGCGAAGCCAACTTTAGTGATCATGGTGCCAACAGGCTCGGTGCTTCTGCGCTGATGCAGGGACTGGCAGATGGCTATTTCGTGATCCCTTACACCTTGGGTAATTACCTCGCAGATGACATTGGCACAAAGGCTATTTCTACCGATCACCCTGCATTTGCAGCGACAGAGGAAGCAGTGCAATTGAGGATCGATAAGCTGATCAGCATACAGGGTACTAAAAGCGTGGAAAGCATGCACAAGCGCCTCGGCAAAATTATGTGGGATAAGTGCGGCATGGCACGCAATGCAGAAAGCCTGCGCGAGGCAATCACCGAAATTCAGCAACTAAAGAAAGAGTTCTGGAGCGATATCCGAATTCCCGGTACCACTACCGAATTCAATCCTGACCTGGACAAGGCCGGCCGTGTCGCTGATTTTATTGAGCTCGGCGAACTAATGTGCAAAGACGCGCT
>JBGTIL010000307.1:0-3635 GCA_041745695.1 Chitinophagaceae bacterium
GCTAATTTTAAAATAAACAGGCTTCGAACATTTGAATAAATAAGCTTTTGCAATTGATGCAATAAGCAGCAACGGCAATACAGCGATATAAAAGATCAAAAAGAATAAACCATCCCTGTTACTATCGCCCCATGGAACCGCTTCCCATCTTACTGAATATAAATAAGTGGAAAAAGAGGTAAGCGTTACAAATGCGAAGTAGGTAATAATGATTCTCACAAGGTTCAACTTTTAAAATGAAGTTCTTGTTTTCCTTTCAGGTCGGGTCATAGCCCCATAGCATACAATGGTTAACATACGCATGTTCCCGCTGCAACAAGTAACAATTTTCATTTGCCGGTGCGGCAGAGGAGTAGCTCAAATATATCACGATTGAGCTTTTAATTTATTTAGCCAAATTGAACAAAGGATACCTGCTGACACCTGCCATTTGTTCCTTGACGGTTAAGATCGATACCGGACGGCTTGTTGTCGAGCATTGATTTCTTCCAGACCTTTCGCATTCATTGTTAAGGAAGGACTAAGACAGACGAATAGGACCATTAAAATCAACCTTCAAAATGGTATTGACAAATATTCCGTCAGCTTCTCTGCAATGAAAGTAACATTCAATGCGAACGGTCCCCTGCAAATCCGCACGAAATAAAAAACGCCTCGAAAGTCAACGCTTTCAAGGCTTTTTCATTTTAAAAGTGCCCAAGACTGGAATCCTTTCGTCTTGGCAATCAATTGTCTAGCAGCAATGTGTGTCAAATATGTGTCACAGAAAAATAAGAGCCTTGAAAGCGTGCCAGTATCAATCGATAATTCACGCTTTCTACCTGTCGGTACAAATGTAATCATCTAGCAATAGATTTTCCTATATTTCCCATTCTTGCTATGGTATTAGCCGTGTGTGCATATTGATATCACCTAATATGGGCATAGAACCGAACTGGCGTAGCCTAACTTCCGATGTGCGATTTCTGTCGTGAATACAGTATAGGCAAAAAGGCGACGTGAGGTCTGATTTGCGGATCAAAGCAGCCGCATGGGAAATATACCTTTCGTCGGTAAAAGATGTTTTCGATTTCTTAGAGACAAATTGAGAGACCAGGAATAAAAAAAGCAGATTATTTCGGATAAAACATACCGTTCCTTACAGCGTACATGGCGATGCCCACCATATTCTTTGTACAGGTTTTTTCTTGAATCCTTTCTCTTGCGCTATCCACTGCACGCTGATTAATATTTAAAATCGCGCTGATTTCTTTACTGCATTTTTCCTGACAGATTAGACGAATGATCTGTACTTCTTTATCACTAAATTTTGGCTGAATGCTTTCCTTGTAGGGATGACAACCGTTGTTTGCCATTACCCTGATGAGCTTGTTGGAAGAGGAAGAGCAGTAATAGGTTCCTTTGGCTTGGACAGTCTGAACAGCATAAACAACTTCTTTTTCAGAAGTAGTTTTCAAGAGGTATCCCTTCGCACCGGCTTCCATCATTTCTACTATGAAAGTTTCATGATCTGACATAGACAAAGCAATAACCCCTGTGTCTGGAAAACGTTGACTAAGAATTTTTGTGGCTTCTATGCCATTCATTACCGGCATTTGTATATCAGTAATGACTACGTCTGGTTTAGTGTCCGAAACAAGCTCAATGAGTTCGGCTCCGTTACTTGCCTGCCCCACGAGTGATATGCCTTCTTGTTGATTTAGCATGGTTTCAAAACCGGTTCGGAAAATAAAATGGTCATCAGCTATGACAATGCGTATAGGTGGAACACACGCAGTTGTATTAGAGTAATGCATTTGTGGTCAGTTGGTGCAACCAATATAGAGCCTTTTTATAATACAAGCAATATTTAATGGAAATATTAATACAGAATCTCTCCAGTCAGATCTTGGTCATTGATCCCGTATAAATACAGGTCCGAAACGGTATAAATACCCTTGGTGGAGAACGGAGGTACAGTCACCTTTGAAAAGAAGCAACTGCAACAAAAATGACCTGCTCAAAACCAAAACTTTTACTCTGGCTGCTTATTATGGTAGCCTTTGGACTGCGGGCCCGGGGACAGGATACGTCCAAGCTGGGTCGGCTAATTTCCCTTCCTGACAAATTCTTCACTGTCTTAGATAAAAAAGCTTCGTCCCTCGAGGAAAGACTGGATAAGCAAACAGAGAAATACTTAACCAGGCTACAAAAGCAGGAAACTAGGCTAAAAAAGAAACTTCAACGAAAAGACTCCTTGCTTGCAAAAGAGCTTTTTGGAGATGTAGGCAAGAGGTATGCTGATTTAAAAAGTAAAGCAACGGGTTTTCAAAATACAGCTTCAGTTTACTCACCCCGTTTAGACTCGGTTACCACCGCACTTTCCTTTTTAAAGGACAAAAATCTTACTTCATCTCCAGAGGTACAAAAGACGCTCGCTCAATACAAATCCCTGCAAGGAAATCTTAATGCTACAGACGCCATACGAAAGCAAATGGTGCAGCGCCAGCGAATGCTTAAAGATCAGTTTCAAAAGCTTGGGATGGTAAAAGAGTTAAAGAAATTTAGAAAAGAGGTCTTTTATTATCAAGCGCAGGTCAAAGACTTTAGAAATGCTTTGGAGGATCCTTCGAAGCTTCAAAAGAAGCTGCTGGAGCTAGCCCTGAGGCTGCCACAGTTCAAGAACTTTTTTGCTAGCAACTCCCAACTATCAAATTTGTTTGCCTTACCCGGAAGCGGTCCTAGCAATATAACCTCGCTGGCTGGTTTGCAAACAAGGGCTTCAGTCAGTCAGATCCTTATCGACCGCTTCGGTTCAGGACCTGATGCAACGCAAGCATTGCAACAGAACGTGCAGGCAGCTCAAGGGCAGCTTGGTGAGTTGAAAAATAAGCTATCCTCTCTTTCTACAGGATCATTTGGGGGTGGGGATGACGCTATGGAAATGCCTAAGAGCTTCAAACCAAATGATCAGAAGACTAAATCGCTTTTAAAAAGAATGGAGGTAGGTACAAATATACAGTCGCAAAAAGCCCGGTATTTTTTTCCAGTGACGTCTGACCTGGGACTATCGCTTGGCTATAAGCTAAATGACAAAAGCGTGGTTGGGTTAGGAGCCTCCTACAAGCTCGGCTGGGGCTGTGGATGGAACAATATATCACTTACGCACCAGGGTGCAAGCGTGCGATCGTTTATGGATTACAAACTGAAAGGCAGTCTATTTATCTCAGGCGGCTACGAGCAGAACTACAGATCAGAGATAACTGCTGTGGCAGATTTAAAAGATTACAGTTCATGGCAGACAAGTGGGCTGCTTGGAGTAAGCAAACGCTACAAGGCAGGTAAGAAGCTAAAAGGTGAAATGAAACTGCTGTGGGACTTTATGAGCTATAAGCAAATACCCAAAACTCAAGCAATTGTATTCAGAGTAGGATATACACTTAAATAAATTTAATCAACTATAAGCTATCATTATGCTCCTGGAATTATTGAAAAATTTTAGATTATCCACGGCAATACTTTCCGTTTTATCCGCTGTACTGCCATTTTCAAAAGGAACCGCACAAAGCAGCACATTTAATGAAGTTTCAATTTCCTCGCCTAATTCGGCTTCGCTTGGCAAATTTGGAGATATCCCAGTAAATAAGCATACTGGA
>JBGTIL010000308.1:0-3197 GCA_041745695.1 Chitinophagaceae bacterium
CCGCCCTCACAGGCTATATGATCCGGCTGTCGGATGGAGTCCTGTTTGAATTCTACGGAGGCCTGGGTGTAAAGATCAAGGACCAGCGCCCGAAGGAACCGGAAGCCTGTTACCGTGAAGACGGGGGAGATGGTCTGGGGAACCTCTACGCGCGCCATTCTGTAACGCCTATTCTTCCCATTGGGCTTAAGTTGGTGGTACCTCTTTTTAAGCACTGATCAGCCTGAGTGGCATTTCCTTCTCTGGTTGTTGCCCTGTGTTAGACCCGACACCTGGCTTCAAGGGGTCAGTAAACGAGCAGCAGCACTTTTAACCTTGTGCCTTTGCCTGGAATGCTTTCCGCCCAAGCGGAGCCATTGTGATGTTTTACAACCTTCTGCCCAATGGACAGCCCGATGCCGGTCCCTAGGTATTTTAAATTTAAAATAAAAGCTTTTCAATTGTAAGAAGGCTCTTACTGGAATGAAGTCACGATCTGGTGGCGGGAGCGGGCAACTATTGTTTTGTAGGATAAATGATAAACCGATCATGCACTTTTTTAGTGGGATTAGTACCAAGTGTCTGAAGTGAGTTATGGAGCAATTCCAAATCTTTCACATACAAAACCAGGTTAGCCTCGTCCGGCTGAAATTTGGTGCCCACAGGATAATCAATGCCCGGCTTATTGGTCATTTCTATATGGTTTCCCAAAATGTATTTTACTGGGTGTGTTTGTGTAAAATCCACCAGGCGGCTGATACTTTGCCTGTAGGCGGTCCAGTCGTCAATGTATAACCGTCCCGGGTAGAAGCTGTCTCCGGTTAGCAGGATCTTCGTGTTCCGATCATATAAGGCAATCGAAGCTTTTTCGTGACCAGGTATTGGAATGATATCAATCTGACGGCCACCGAGGTCTATTTGCCCGGCCTGCAGTGGCCATTCAGCAAGTTTAAAAAAAGATTGAACTTCTTTTAGAGCTACACCTACAACACGGGTACCAGGCTTATTTTCAAATTGTTTATCGCCAGCCTTATGATCGCTGTGGTTATGGGTATGCGCGACAATAAGCGGCAGCGGTGGGTCGGAGGCTTTTGCCTGAGCGGCAAGTAATTTTTTTACTGTTTCGTACAGTGGAAATAGTTTTTCGTCTTCGCTTGCGCCGCTATCCATCAACAGCGCGCTGTCTTTCCCGAGGAATAAAAACAGGAATGGCGCTTCGTAGTGACTGCATTTGTTCTGCCTCAGGATCCAGGTGGCGGCATCAAAACGCACTATCTGTATCGGCACGTCGTTATTACGCGCGCAGTCGGCAGCACCGTGGATCCATTTTACAGACGACAGATCGGTGCTGCGTTTAGCAACGCTGCAGGAGACCATGAGGAACAAAAAGGCCGCTGCACTGAGTAATTTCATCGATCGGTGTATTTTACTGGTAATTCATTCGTTGCCCCGTTTGCAGGAAAAGCGTGCTTTTTTATTTAGCCCGGCTTCCGCTCCGAAAGCAAATGGTTCCGGGTTCTTTGAATGGAGTCCAGCCAACAGTTTCACCTGGCATATAATCAGATGTAAAAAGCCTGCCATGGAGATGAGTACACTCCACCAGCAGGCTTTTGATTATGGTTGCTCCGGCACTTTGCAGGAATTCAAATTGCAGGCACCAGCTTTATTATTTTCTGGCGATCCGGTACAACCTTCCATCGTCGGTAACAGCGTACAACGCTCCGTCTCTGCCTTCGGTTACACACCTGAAACGCTGCCCTTCATCTTTCAGTAATCTTTCTTCGCCAACTACTTTGTTATTCTCAATGACAAGGCGTGCAATATGACTTCCGGCAAGACCACCTATGAACAGGTTATTTTTCCATTCCGGTATGCTATCGCTGCTGTAGAACGTCATGCCGCTTGGGGCGAGTACGGGATCCCAGTAATAAACGGGTTGCTCCAGGCCTTCACGCTCGGTGATTGCAGCCCCGATTTTTTCACCGCCGTATTCAATGCCGTAGGTGATCGTTGGCCATCCATAGTTTTTACCAGGTTGAATCAGGTTAAGTTCATCTCCGCCGCGGGGACCGAACTCAGCTTCCCAGAGGTCGCCGGTTTCTGGATGCAGGGCCAGTCCCTGTACGTTGCGGTGTCCGTAAGACCAGAACTCAGGTCGCGCCTTCGCGTCGCCGATGAACGGATTACCTTCTGCCGGCTTGCCATCCGTGGTGATTCTTATGATCTTACCGAGACCGGATTGCAGGGATTGTGCCTGTGGGCGGGTTTCCATGTCTGACCGCTCTCCGGTACTAAAAATGAGTGCGCCTTTTTTGTCGAAAAGAATGCGGGAACCGTAGTGCAGCTTGCCTTTGTAAGCTGGTGTAGCACGATAGATAACGGTTGCATTCTCTATCTTTTTTTCATCTGCAGATAAGGTTCCTTTCGCTACGGAAGTAAGGTTACCGCCGGAAACATCTTCCGAAAAGGTCCAGTATACCATTCTGTTGGTGGCGAATGCGGGATCAATCGTTAATCCAAGCAATCCTCCCTGTCCATCATCATTTACTTTCGGAAGGCCGGTGATAGCAGCACCTACAGTACCTGTTGTGGTAGCTATACGCATGGTACCGCCTTTTTCGGTGATGAGCAGTCGGCCGTCGGGGAGTGCCGTAATACCCCAGGGGCTTTTAAGGTCTTTGGAGATCACTGTTCCTCCGTAGGGAGTCGTAGTGGTCACACCGGCTATGCGGGTTTGTCCGGCGAAAGCAGGCGTGTACTTCGTGTTGGCTTCCTTGGTTTCAACGGGTGCCATAGATGAATCAGTGTTCTTTGCAGCGTTGCTGCTACTTTGTGTGCTGGCGGTGCTGCTGTCATTAGAGCTGCAGGCAAGGGCCATCAGCGCTACAGGTAATAAGGCAAAGACTGTTTTATACATCATGCTTGTTTTTGGATGGCTAAAATTAGTTAAAATGCAGCATCCCGCTTCAGTCCGTGATCTCTGTTTGCTGTCATGTACAATTTGCAACCCCATTTGGAAAATTTTATTACGTGCCACATTAGATACCAAAGTCATCTGGGTTAATGAAGATGCTCCGCAATTGTGTTTCAGGTAATGAAGATATTTGTCGGCGTGATTTGCAGGATGCATCTGGGGAAGATCAGGTCGCCTCCAAGCAGTAGTAAGCAGGCGTTTCAGCAGATGCGGCATCAAGCCATTGCGATCAACAGACCTTTCA
>JBGTIL010000309.1:0-5299 GCA_041745695.1 Chitinophagaceae bacterium
TGCTCCATCCACCATCCTTAAGCCTGTAGCTCATGCTCACGCCGTTGCCTGCATAATCGCCTTCAATAAATGCGTTACGAACAAGTATACGGTTATTGTCGGGCGATATCCAATACACTGCATTGTAGTGATAAGTGTTTAAGGGATATTCCAGATGCATGGCTTCGCCCCAGCGCCCGAACGAGTCACGTTCAGAATACCAGATGTCCTGCGAATTTGATATAGAGTTGTAGCGGGTGTTGTATTTGTGATTCTCGCAAATAAAGAAGAGTAGATTTCCATCGGCCGACACGGTCGGTCTGAGTTCTGGAAGTCTTGAGTTGATGTTGACTCCAAGGTTTTCAATTTTTACAATGGTAGATGCCAGTATCGCATTTTCCTTTTGGGCGATCAGGTTGCCTGAGTCGTTTGAAGGTTGTGCCTGTGCGGTAATGCCAGCCAGGCTAAAGAGGAAGAAAATGACTTTCTTCATAAGGGTTGGATTTTAGAATTGCCCCAAAATAATACTTATAGCGGGCTAATACAACTCCAGCAACAGCCCGGTGACCCCTGACCGTTCAGAGGCATGCATGACAATTATCCATGATAATAAGCAGGTGGCTTGAGGCAGCCATAGGTATGTGAAGCAGGGATATGCCGGTTAACGTGCAGGTCTCAAGGCAGCAAGCGCCTGGAATAATTCTTTTTCTTTGTCGCTTAGATTTACTGGCAGGCCGACCTTAAAGGTGACGAACAGGTCGCCAAACTCTCCTTCTTTTTTATAAAGGGGAAAGCCTTTGCCCTTCAGCCTCACTTTGGTATCGGCTTGTGTGCCCGGCTGAACTTTTAATTTAAGCTTACCCGTGAGGGTGTCAATGGTAGTTTCTCCACCGAGTACCGCTGTATAGAGGTCAACAGAAGCTGCAGTGTACAAATCGTTTCCTACACGTTTCACATGAAGATCCTCTTCTATCTGAAAGGTGATATACAGGTCGCCATTGGGGTTGCCATTGCGACCGGGTGCTCCATGTTTATTCAACCTGATCTTTTGCCCGTTTTCAATACCCGCAGGGATTGAAATACGAATGGCCTTACCGTCGAGCGTGATGGTCCGCTTGTGCGTAGTGTAGGCTTCTGCCAAACTTATATGCAATTCTGCATGGTAGTCTTTGCCACGTGACTTTGCAGTCCGGCTTCCACTATTACCGCCCCTGCCTCCGAACACGGACCCGAAAAAATCAGAAAAATCTCCGCCTTCGAAATTACCCTCCTGAGCCTGACCGCCCCGGCTTGTAAATTGTCCCCGGTGCTGTCTCGTTTGCTCGAACGCTGCGCGTTCCTTCCAATCTTTCCCGTACTGGTCGAACTTTCGGCGCTTTTCAGCATCTCCTAAAACTTCATGCGCCTCATTAATCTCCTGGAATTTTTTATGCGCTTCTTTGTTGTTTTGATTGACATCAGGATGGTATTGCCTTGCCATTTTACGGTACGCTTTTTTTATCTCGTCGGCTGAAGCGTTTTTGTCTACTTCCAGTATCTTGTAATAGTCAGTCATTTCCATAATCGCAAGGTCGTAAGGATGATGATGTTCATTGCAAAAGTAAAAATAATTCAGCAGCCTTTTCCGTGTAGGGGCTTTCTGTGATGCGATGCCAGGTGTTATTCAAAATGGCTGCTGATCCTCGCATCCGGAGTCAAGCTGGAACCAGGGATTGTTTTGCCTTCAACGGGTGCCTTCCAACTGAGCTCCTGTGGATTTGAAAAGATGTCGGTTAGCATTGCTGCAGCATAATGGCAGGTGCGCCCGTCCGTTATGCACCTGGCAATTAAATAACAGCTGATAGTTCCCGCAAACGCCGCCGCAACTTCTGTGTTGTTGTAGATTACGCCACCCGGCAGCCAAGAAGTTCTTGAACCTCCCCCATGCCTGGCTGCAGCATCAGGGTTCCACCAAAATTGTCACCAACGGAGCGATATTGTTCACGAAGCACCAGGCCCACGCAATTTTGGCTGGGTATCATCGTTTAAACTGTCGGCATTGCTGGCTGGAAACCGCGGATGATAATTCGATATTTGCTTGCGAAATATTTCGTTCATTTGTACAAGGAATCATTTCCTCCCTCCAACACGCTGCTTCCACTATCCTTTTTATTGACCAGGACATCTTGTTTTAAAAAAGATGTTTTCATTTACATCCTGTTAACATTATAAAAATGATTGATACTACTATCAAAGAAGTTGCAGTAAAAAAACTGCTGATCATCGAAGACGAAGGAGATATGTGTTTGCTGCTTAATATTTTGCTGAAAGGTGAAGACCTTGATCTGGATCATGTTCAGAATCTTTCAGATGCCGCCAACTACCTGGAGAAACAGCAACCAGAGGTGGTGATCCTTGACAACAAGTTACCTGACGGTTTTGGTGTTGACTTTATTTCCTACCTCAAACAACGCTACCCCGCAATCAAGATCATTATGATCTCCGGGTATGACGGCGCAGCGAAAGACGTGGCTATGGAAAACGGGGCCGATGTTTACCTGGAAAAGCCATTTACAAGAAACCAGCTTTTTGATTCTGTGACCGGCTTACTCAGCGCTTAGTCTCATACCTAATTAAGCCTTTTACCGGATTGCGCGTTGAAGTTCGAAGACGCGAACGTATTCTATTGCTCCAACAGCAGTGAGAGCAGAGTTTTGATTGGCTGTTACACATTCGGGTTACGGCTATTCGGCGCAATTGCCCGCGTCGTCACTTTCCATAATTGCAGTAAGGCGTTTACAACCTGAATCGAATTTTAAACTTTCCTTTATCTATTGCTTTTGCCAAGCCGGCTGCTGTAAAGGCTGAACCCGTAAAGGTTCCGGCTGCCCGCCCGGTACTGTGATCGTAGTTGTCGATATTTAATGAAAAGGAACTCCCCATTTTTGACATCAGGATATAGGCAGCTGCCTGTGTATCATAATAGTAAAACGCTACGCGGGCGGCGGTAATCGTTGTCTTGTCGCGGTCAAGCGGCTCTGCGAGGAAAACGCTTGCTATAAAACCACTGTCGGCTGAGCAGGAGGAAGGTCCGAAAAAGGTAAACGACCTCCTGTCGGGCGAAATGATGGCTTTCTCCACTTGCCCGCATAATACATTTTCTTCAAGGGTAAACAACCACGAAGAATCACTGACCGGGTTGTTGGCAGAACAACGGTTGCAAGCAGGAAGGAAGGGCTGCAGAGTAACAGGAGTTGGTATTGCAACAGTGTCCTGGGCCACTCGTTCATAACTGTACTCTTTAGCACAGCCAGCCGTTGCAGGGCTGAGCAAGTAGAGTAGCGCCAGCCCCGACAAATAGAGGAGATATTTGCAATGCGACATGAAACTTTCGTTTAACCCTCTTTAATGTTTTCCGGGTTTGATGAAGTTAGGATATTTACAACATCGGTCGTCCTCACAAATTCGGGCGAACATGTTGCATTTCATTTGAATCATCTGATAAAGAATCGACTTGTACGCAAGGTTTTGTTTTACCTGGCGCGCAAAGAAATCTTTCGTGCCTGGCCTTTGGCTCAGCGACACTGTTTATATTTAGCTGGCGGCCAGTCAGGATATTGGTAGATGAATTTATCTATGGGATCCCCTCGTTAAAAATAGTTACATTGAAAAAAATATTATTCAATATGAAACGCTTTGTCCGCCCAGCTCTAACGTTTGCCTTGCTACTAACACTGCTGTCTATGACTGATCAAAAAAAATCGAGAGTCGTGTTTTTCGGAGACTCCATTACCGAGGCTGGGGTTAAACCCGGTGGCTACATTGTTAAACTCACCGAGGCATTACAAAAAAAGGGCAGGGGAGCCGACTTTGAATTGATTGGCTCTGGCATTGGTGGTAATAAGGTTTACGACCTGTTGGCACGGATGGATATCGACGTGCTTCAAAAATCGCCGGATGTTGTGGTGATCTACGTGGGTGTGAATGACGTGTGGCACAAAGCTTCCTTTGGTACCGGCACGGATGCCGATAAGTTTGAAAAGTTCTATACCGCCATTATCAAAAAAATGCAGGAAAAAAGGATCAGGGTGGTACTTACCACACCGGCAGCAATAGGTGAAAAAACAGATCATTCAAACCAGCAGGATGGAGACCTGAATCATTATTCCGGCATCATCCGCCGCCTGGCTGCGGCAAATAATTGCGGCTTGGTAGACCTGCGCAAAACCTTCCTGGCTTACAATCTTAAAAACAATGCCGACAATAAGGCCTCAGGCATACTTACTACCGACCGGGTTCACTTAAACGAAACGGGAAATACCTTAGTCGCCGATCAAATGCTTGAAGCACTGATGGCTATTAAATGACCGGCTCTCCCTGCTGTTGAGCCTAACCTTTCGCACATCTAAACTGTTGGACGACCCAATCAATAAGCGGCATGAAGAGAAAATGGTAGTGCCCCCTGTTCATAACGGTGTAGTGTAGTTGCCGCAGTAATTATTTACTGTATAGAAATGGTTTTGAATCTTTTCAATATTTCCCGGGCATTTTTGGTACTGCATTTAGCAATAATTTTGTGCCTCAAATTTTTTTAATGAAAGCAACAATTAGTTTTTCTGTTCTGCTGCTGTCCAGCATGTTCCTGTCCTGCTCCGACAACCAGTCGGCAGACTCCAATACCACTGCTGCTGATAGTACTTCCAGCGCCCCGCGTATAAAGGAAGAAAGCGTAACCTACGGCTCAGATACGACAAAGCTCAACGGCTACATAGTTTTTGACGAGAACAAAGAGGGTAAAAGACCCGTGGTGCTCGTGGTTCACGAATGGTGGGGTGTGAACGATTATGTTCGCGGACGTGCGAAGCAACTGGCTGAAATGGGCTACCTGGCTATGGCAGTCGACATGTTTGGCGGAGCCGCATCGGCCGACAATCCGGGGGATGCTCAAAAGCTGGCAACGCCTTTTTATATGAATCCTGCTTTGACTAAGGCGAGACTGGATGCAGCACTAATTAAAATTAAAGAATACAGCCAGGCAGACACCTCCAACATCGCAGCCATCGGTTACTGCTTTGGTGGATATGTGGTTCTCAATGCTGCGAAGCTCGGTGCAGATCTGAAAGGAGTTGTTAGTTTTCACGGAGGACTGGCAGGTGCACCCATTAATAAGGACCTGCTGAAAGCAAAAGTGCTGGTTGCTCATGGGGGTTCAGACCCATTTGTTCCAGAGGCTGAGGTTGCAGCATTTCGCAAGGGCATGGATTCAATCGGCGCCGACTACAGCTTCAAGGTTTATCCAGATGCCACACACGCTTTTACGAATCCAAACGCTACCGAGACT
>JBGTIL010000310.1:0-3057 GCA_041745695.1 Chitinophagaceae bacterium
AATTGCCCCGCCCCAACCGAGGGCTTTACAAAACGAATCGTAAATAATTTTCTTATGCGTACTGAGCTTGTTGAATAACAGGCAAACCTTTATTCCTTTCTCAATTTTTGTTGTGGCAATGTGATACCCTTTCCCCGCAACCGAGGCGATGAGCCCCATATTCTTCAATACTTTATAGGCCCGCACGCCGGTGTCTCTCGAAATATCCAACTCATAACTGAGGTCGTTGATAGAAGGGAGTACATCGTCTTTTGCAATAAAACCTTCTTCAATACCCTGAACAATAGCATTCACCAGCTGCTGGTACTTCGGGGTTGTTGCATAACTGTCAATGCGAAGGATCTGGTATATATTGGTAATCTGTGTGGATCTTGTTGGCTGTACAAACATAGGTGTCAGGTATTAATACAAAAGTGCAGCAGATCTGTCTGTAGTGCACAGCCGATGATCAGTATGGTTCAGTACAGTTGTACGGCCGTTTACATATACTTTTAAGCAGCAGGGGTAAAGAAGGGTGTTGGCACAATGGTTTGGTTGCATATCATTTTTTATTGTTGCACTTCCCGTTGCTAAGGTATTATTCAATGACTGCTTTGTCATTTCATTTAATTCAGTAAGATATGCAAGCTATATTAGGTGTCTTCTTTCATTTTCTGGGAGGTTTTGCTTCAGGCAGCTTTTACATCCCGTATAAAAAAGTAAAAGGCTGGTCATGGGAAAGCTACTGGATCATTGGAGGACTGTTTTCCTGGCTGCTGGTTCCGTTTCTCGCAGCCTCGCTCACCATCCCCAACTTCATGACGATCATCCGGGCTACCGATGGTCAAACCCTTTTCTATACCTACCTCATGGGGCTGCTTTGGGGCATTGGAGGTTTAACCTTTGGGCTTTCCATGCGCTACCTTGGTTTGTCGCTCGGCATGTCGGTAGCACTTGGATTCACGGCTGCCTTCGGTGCATTGGTGCCACCGCTTTATCGCGACTTATTCACCACAGACACTGCCAATACATTTTCCGGCATGGCTAGCACCACATCTGGTCAACTGGTATTGCTCGGCGTTGTTATTTGTCTCTTAGGCATAGTGGTCTGCGGTAAGGCAGGTATATTTAAAGAACGTGAATTATCTGTCGAACAAAAACAGGACAGTATTAAAGAGTTCAGCATACGCAAAGGATTAATTGTTGCTCCTATCTCCGGTATCCTCAGCGCCTGTTTTAATTTCGGTATTGAAGCCGGCAAACCCATGGCAAAAGCAGCCATCGACCAGGGCGCAGACCCGCTGTTTCAGAACAACGTGATATTTGTTGTGCTGCTCTGGGGCGGATTAACAACCAACCTTTTGTGGTGCCTGGTTTTAAACGCACGCAACCGATCCTTTGCAGATTATACCAATAGCAGAGTGCCTCTGTTACCCAACTACATTTTTGCAGCACTGGCGGGAACCATCTGGTTTCTTCAGTTCTTTTTTTATGGAATGGGGGAGAGCAAACTAGGTAATGGTGCAAGCTCCTGGATCCTGCACATGGCATTCATTATCCTCGTTTCCAGCATGTGGGGTATCGCCCTGAAAGAATGGAAGGGAGTAAGTAAACGTACATTTCGCACCATTTTGCTCGGTATCGCTACCATCATATTATCTGTGATAGTAGTGGGTTACGGCAATTCGCTCGCTGAGTAAATGATCATTTAAACTTCAAGAAACTTTTCCTTATGCCGGCAACACCAGCGTATACACATGTTAGTTATTTATGGGATGAAGCGGCAGCTGCCGCACTGTCGGGCGATGAGGTCGCCCTCCTGATCTATCGTTCCAATTTACTGGGCGCCGATCTCAGGCTCACCAACTATGGTGGTGGCAACACCTCCTGCAAGGTGATGGCAAAAGATCCGTTAACTGGTCAGTCTGTAGAAGTAATGTGGGTCAAGGGTTCGGGCGGCGACCTGGGTACCCTCAAGAAAAGTGGTTTGGCTGCTTTGTACATGAGCCGGTTGCATGCGCTTAAAAATGTATACAGGGGCATTGAACATGAGGACGAGATGGTGGAACTTTTCAACCACAGCATTTTCGACCTGAGCTCCAAGGCACCTTCGATAGACACACCCCTGCACGGTTTTCTTCCCTTCAAACACATTGATCACCTGCATCCCGATGCTGCCATTGCCATAGCTGCAGCAAAGGATGGTAAGCAAATTGTGCAGGAATTATTTGGAGGCAGTATAGGCTGGGTCGACTGGCAGCGCCCGGGCTTCGATCTTGGTTTGCAATTACAGGACTGCCTCGAAAAAAATCCCGGCATCCGGGGTATTATGCTGGGCTCTCACGGGCTGTTCACCTGGGGAAACACTGCCTACGAAAGTTATATCAATACACTCGACGTTATTGAAAAATGTGCCTTCTATCTGGAAGCCCATTATGCAAAAGGAGCAGCTGCTTTCGGTGGCGAAAAAACACCCGCCCTTAGCCCGGAAGCACGACGGCAACACGCCGCACTTCTGGCACCGGTATTACGGGGATTCTGTTCTTCACATCAGCGCATGATCGGTCATTTTACCGACGACAGCCGGGTGCTCGAGTTCGTTAATTCGCACCACCTGGATCGGCTGGCAGCAATGGGCACTTCCTGCCCTGACCACTTCTTACGCACGAAGATCAGTCCGCTTGTATTGACCCTGTCGGATCCAAATGTGCTGCAAGATTTGTCATCCTTGAAAAAGGAACTTGAACCCCAATTTGTTGCTTACCGAAAGATGTACGCCGATTACTACGAAGCGTCCAGGAAGAGCAATAGCCCTGCTATGCGCGATGCCAATCCTGTAGTGATCCTTTATCCGGGTGTAGGTATGTTCACCTATGCGAAAGACAAGCAAACAGCTCGGGTTGCCGCGGAATTTTATACCAACGCCATCAATGTGATGAAGGGCGCGGAGGCTATCTCATCCTACACTTCACTGCCCCGCCAGGAGGCATTTAATATTGAGTACTGGTTACTGGAAGAAGCAAAACTGCAGCGCATGCCGAAGGCAAAATCTTTAGCCGGAAAGGTTGCATTGATAAC
>JBGTIL010000311.1:0-3038 GCA_041745695.1 Chitinophagaceae bacterium
CTAACAAACATCAATCTCATGAAAAAGAACCTCTGCTTCGCCCTCCTCGCCGCTTCATTATGGTCATGTTCTGATAGTTCCACTTCTGTTTCGACTGACAGCACTTCTGCCGATTCTGGCAATACAGCGTCTGAAGCCACCACGGCCGTTGATCATTCCACTATGAACATGGATAGCTCTTCGTCAGGCAACCAAAGTATGATGTCGATGATGAATGGTATGATGGACGATATGAAGGGAATGCAATCAACTGGTAACCCTGACAATGATTTCGCTTTACTGATGAAAGCGCACCACCTGGGTGCCATTGAAATGGCGCAGATGGAAGTGGCCAAAGGTTCCGACGCACAAATGAAGCAACTCGCTCAGCAGATGATAGATGAACAGCAAAAGGAAATTGCCCAGTTCAATACATTCGTGTCTGGCCATCCGGCTCACGGCGGCGGTGATGCGTTCTTTAAAGAAGCTATGGGAATGATGGGGGCTATGAAGATGGACATGGATGCTACCGGATCAACAGACAGGCAGTTTGCCCAAATGATGATCCCGCACCACCAGAGTGCGATCGATATGTCAAAAGCCTATATCAAGTCTGGTCCGCATGAGGAAGGTCTGAAAACAATGGCAAATGGGATCATCCAGTCACAGCAAAAGGAGCTCGCGACCCTGAAAGCCTGGCTTGATAAGAACAAATAGCCTGTGTTATCAACCCCTGGAGGGCACAATGTTCCTCTGGGGGAATGAACTCCCACTCTGGCAAGTTCGCTGTGTCCGTACTGTCTGCTTCGTCTGATGCTACGGCACCGTCAGAAAGGATCCAAGTCCGGAGCGGCTGCGTACACCGTTTAATTGGTTGCTATTAACAAATCACTTTTTATCTTTGCGGAGCTTCATGAAAAAAATTTCAGGAACATATTATAAGGCATTACTGCTGCTCACTGTTTTTAGTTTGAATACAATGGTGAGCTTTGCCTGTTCCTTTAGCGACTTGTTTCATGCGCAGCACCATGCTGCTGCAGCTGAAAAGTTGCCGGCGGCCAGTCATCATGCAGAGGGCTCACAACAGCATACGCATCCCGCAAGTGGCGCTACAACAGACCATCACAGCACCGGAGCCACAAAAGGAGCTGATGATTGTTGTTCCTCATTCGTGGTAACGGCAGAGCAGCATGACAAATCTGTTGCACCCACCATCACAGCTCCCCAGTCGGTATGGACAGAACTTTCCCTGGTTTATGATTACATACTTTCATTACCCTTCACTAGTACCCTAAGTACAAATCGCAACTGGGTGCGATGGCAACCGCCTGACACCATACCCGACCTCAGGATTGTAATACAATCGTTTCAGATATAAATTTCTGTTTGCTAAAGGCAGCTCTCCAACGGGCTAAAATTCCTTTTGTGTTAACAGAAATTTTTCTATGATTCGCTATTTTGTCCCGGTCTTATTCTTGTCCCTGTCTGCTTCGGTTCTGCATGCGCAACCGCGCATATCCAAAGAAGAAGCTGCTGTTCTGGCCCTCCGGAACGGATCCAGTCTCAAAGCACCGAATTTGTCCCTGCAACAACAGCAGCAACTATTACGTGGAAGTGCCGGAATGGAAAGTCCCCAACTGCAATATCAACTGTCTCCTTACGACGAAGGGGCCCAGGTAGGTGTGCAGCAGACCCTGAGTTTTCCTTCGGTATACCGGAGCCGTAAGTTGCTGCACTCGGAACGTATTCGCCTGGCACAACTGCAACTGAGTGGAGCTGCTTATGAATTAAAAAATGCAGTACGTATCAGTTATTTGCAACTGCAATACCTCACGGAAAAAACAAAGTTGTTAGCCTTCCAGGATAGTATTTATAGTGCTATCAAGACCACCTCAAAAAGGTTCTTTGAAGCGGGTCAGATAAACAAACTGGAAGAATTACAGGCAAGCACGCAGGCTGATGCCATTCGGAACGAACGGCAGCGGTCTGAGGCGGAACGCGAAGCCGAGCTGCAGCTTTTTCGCTTTTATACAGGCTACCGGGAAACATTCCTGACCACAGAGATCGAGCCCTACGTGTTTCTTCCCTCCAGCGATACCTTACTCACTAACATTCAGCAACAAATTTTGCAACAGCAGATCGCTGTTAACCAGGGCGAAGTGCAGGTGGCAAAAAAGAGTTTACTTCCTGAGCTACAGGCAGCAGTGCTTGTTCCAACTATCAGCCAGCACGAGCGCCCCATAGGCTACCAGTTCGGGCTCACCATCCCTGTTTGGCAGCGCCAAAACAGAAGCCGGATAGCAGCGGCCAACACGGGTACTGCGGTAGCGAAAGCCCAGTCTGAACTAGAGCAGTTGCGGTTGTTGGCACAGTACCGGCAGGCCTTTGCCAACTTCAACAAAGAAGTTCAGAGCCTTGCCTACTACAATAATACGGCGCTTCCCCAGGCACAGGCGATCATCGAAACATCTCAGCGGCTTTTCCAGGGTGGTGAACTAAACTATGTTGAATCGTTGCGCAATCTGGCCACAGCTTTTACCATTCGCAACAACTACCTGGAAACGCTCAGAACCTATAACGAGACAGTGATACAGCTCTCTTACTTAAATGGAACCTTATAATTATGAAACCAATAATAATCACCGTATTCTTCGTGTTGTGTGCCGTGTGCAGTTTTGGGCATGGGGGAGATGAACACGGCGCTGAAAAAAAATCAGCTGGCGGTATCGTCACCTATTTTAGTTCGGAAGCACTATCGGACAAATACGAGGTGTTGGTAAAATACGGTGAGGCTGTCGCCAACAAAGAAACCGTATTGCAGCTCTTTCTATCCGAGGCCCGAACCAACCGTGCCATTGACTCGGCCGCCATCAGCATCAAATGGCTCAATAAACCCGGACTTCAATTTTCCCTAAGTAGGGTAGACACAGGCATTTATCAACTAAAAGGGGTGTTTCCTGCTAATGGAGTTTACGACCTCCAGGTGAATATTAAAAGTGCATTGGGTCCCGACTTTTTGCAGGTTCCGAAAATTGAGGTCGGCAGGAAGCTGGAAATCA
>JBGTIL010000312.1:0-3026 GCA_041745695.1 Chitinophagaceae bacterium
GTAAGCTGTATAAGCTCGTATTTCCGACATCAGGCGATTGACTGCCTCACTGATGGAGAGTTGAGAGGTATAACTCATGCCACTTTTCTTGCTTCCAAAATGCGCACGTTTACGATCAGCAGCCACAGTTCTCTTTTTAGCAAGTGGCCATTTTAGTGGAAATGCTTCTATCATGCAGTTTTAGATTGAGCAAGAAGCTGCAGAAATGCACCGAGCGGTTCAAGCGAGGAGCGATCCGGGGCACACAGTTAAGCTTGAAATGTTGTACTACACATCGTTTCAGGCTTTTTTATTTTCCTGGCTGCTCCCTGCCTGGTTTCTTGAGCAGCATTTCAAAGCCATTAGTGTTCTCTACGTTTTACCTTGATCATTTTATTCCGTCGGCCTAGGTTGCTGCACGTCGGCTGTGGTTGCACTGCGGCTGCCGCGTTCTACAATAACAGCTTGATTCTGCCCATGCAATCAGGTCTATCTGTCTGTGATTAATGATACGTCGTTGTCCCTTCATTCAACTTTACCTGGGTCTTTCATCATTCTTTCTTGTTGAAAAACCGATTGCGATGTCACCGGCTTCGGGGACTTTTATTCTTAGACATCACCTGACTGATCTGGAGGCTGATACCTCGCCCGACTCAAACGTGGTCTGAAGAAAAGCAGACTAAGCGATTCTCTTCGTTGATAACCGGTGCAGGGAAGAGGCGAGCATCAGAACTAACGCCTTTCGAAATTAACCGCTGGGTCGGTAGGAATCAATTTTAAATCGAGTGCAGATACTCTTACTTTTAGGTAACACTTTTGTTACCTTTGCCCGAGTTCGTGGGAGGGCGGCACTGCCATCGTCAATCTTCGTATGAACAGCCGGGAAATTATTACAATTCTAAAGGATGATGGTTGGGTGGAGTTGAAGCAAAAGGGCACAAGTCACAGGCGGTTTGTTCACCTAAAAAAGAAAGGGAAAGTAACTGTCCCACACCCCCAGAAGGATTTTCAATTGGGGACATTTAATTCGATACTGAAACAGGCAGGGCTTAAATAATTCCAGACCGTTTACACAGAAGACAGCACTTAGTTTAGAACACCGTACACAGAAAGCAGAACCGCCGCGCACGCAGCGAGCAGATTACAAAATTGCAAAGAGAGGAATTATGACAACACCACTTCGTAAACAAAAAGTCTCTTTGACTGTGGAACGGACCGCAGGTGATTTAAGGGGACGTGTTCTCGTAACCACCAATTTAATTGTAGCATCAGCAAAGTCTTTGAGTGAACTTAAGCGATCGTTTCAATCGCTCATCCTGGATATCGAAAACGTATCGGCAGCAGAATTTCACTTTGTGGTGAGCTACGACCTGACTTCATTCTTCAATCAAAACCCCTTAAACATTGCTGCTGTTGCGTCGAAGGCCGGTATAAGCCCAGGTTTAATGCGCCAGTATGCAACCGGCGCAAAATTTCCTTCAATTGATCGGTTGCAGGTAATTGAATCGGCTATCCGTCAAATAGGAAAAGAACTTTCAAAAGTGAGGCTTCATAAGCCTAAATCGATACCGTCGTAATAACAAAAAATACTGGCTCGTGAGGCGCAGGCTTGTTGAAAAAGTACACCTGCCCCGGGCTTCAGGAAGAACCACATGGTCTATCCCATCATTCTCCTCCATATGGAATTAAATCGCCAAGATCAATCCCGTACATTTTAAATCCTTGGCATACTTAAAAACATGCGCCTCAGTGATGAAGCCATGTTTTCCTTCCCACGCTCGTCAACTGTAAGAAATACCCATAATAATATTCCAAAACTTAGTAGAAAAACCAGACTATAATGTGTACGTTTACGAACCCTTATGCAAAGAGTCACCGTACTTTTCCCTTCCCTACTGGAACTGGTAGCATTTACCACTACGAGCGGCGTAACAAATTTTGAGATGAACAAAGCCGAATGCTGGCTCGAATGCCAGCTGACTGCCGAACACCTCAGCCTCGCCACTCACCAGTTCAGAGCCCGCGTGCTGCCACAAGAACAGGCTGCAGGCCTACTTTGCTAAAACGCATGCTGCGCGCAGGCACAACTACCCTGAGGCTTTGCCTAACTTCACTTTCTGTTGCCTCAGCGGATCTACTGGCGCACCCCTATATTTATAGCACCCTTTCATGAAAGAAGTATTTCAATTACCAGTGCTCTTCAACGGCGAAGAACAACTGTTTGATGCCCAACTGCTCCAATACGGATACATACACAAATTTGCCGTGCGCCTCAAAGGGCAGCTGGTTCTTTTTGAGCAAGATGAGGAAGGACAGTACCGGGCCATGATAGACTATGATGAGCGCGAAAAAGCCGTAGTACATGAACCCCGCCTACTAGCGGCAATCGTGCAGGCACTTACTAAATTATAAATTTTTTCTCTGGGTCAGATTGCATTGCCCACCGTATCCGGACAATGCTTCAGGAGCCGCTGCACTTCAGATTTAATGGTGTGCAGACTGGAAGGCTTGGTAACCACTTCTACGCCGTAGGCAGCATAGTAATTTTCATCCATCGGATCATTGTAAGTGGTAAATATGACCACTGGCAGTTTGCTTAGCTGGCGATCCTTCTTGATCTCAGCCAGGGTCTTTTTCCCGTCCATCTTGGGCATATTTGCATCCAGGATAATAAGACAGGGGAACTTGCTTGTTTCTTTTGCTTTCCTCAGGAGTTGAATGGCTTCCAGTCCGTTTTCGGCGTGTACTACGTGAAAAGAAGGGTCTATTTGCTTAATGGTATAACAAACTAATTCACGATCATCAGCATCATCATCCACACAAAGCACGATACGCGGCGATTCAGAAAGGTTAGCCATGGTTTTATATAGTTTCAACAGGTACCGGAACGAAACTTCAAATACGTGAAGACCAGCGGGGCCTCCTGTTCTATCGCTATCTACCAAAAATACAGCATCCAGTCAGTAATTTGAAGATTTCCTTACCTAAATCTCTACCCGGCTGTTTATCTGGCTTGATGCTCCTCATCTGCCGGGTGCCAGCCGCCA
>JBGTIL010000313.1:0-4487 GCA_041745695.1 Chitinophagaceae bacterium
GCGGTGGGGTGCCTGTGTCGTTTACCCATGTAGCCCGCTGTGTGTGCAGGCGTGCCGAACGCATCTGCGTATCTATGCAAGACGAGCAGATGGGTGTAGAACCGTTGGTGATAAAATATCTGAATCGCCTCAGCGATTATCTTTTTGTTGCAGCCCGGTATATCTGCCACCAAACAGGAGGTGCAGAAATTCAATGGAAGGCGCGGCTATAAAGCATGAGGGCTGGTAATTTTTCCATCTTTCATACTGATGATCCTGTCGCTTAGCAGGGCTAATTCCTCGTTATGGGTCACGATTAAAAACGTCTGGCTGAAGTTTTTACGCAGGTCGAAGAACAGGTTATGCAGCTCCTTGGCATTGGCAGAATCGAGATTGCCGGTGGGCTCGTCTGCAAACACAACATCGGGGTTGTTGATGAGGGCTCTTGCCACTGCAACTCTTTGCTGTTCACCACCAGATAGCGTATTGGGCTTATGTTCCATCCGGTCTTTCAACCCGAGCAACTGAAGCAGTTCGATGGCCCTTTCTCTCACTGCGCTCTTTTTGGTTCCTGCGATCCATCCCGGGATGCATATGTTCTCCAGCGCGGAAAATTCCGGCAGCAGGTGATGAAACTGGAATACAAATCCAATATGCCGGTTGCGAAACTGGGCCAGTTTTTTTGGAGGTAAGGTAGTAACCTCGGTGTTATTGATGAATACTGCTCCCCTGTCTGGCCTGTCGAGCGTACCGAGGATGTGCAATAAGGTGCTCTTGCCTGCCCCTGAAGAACCTACAATGCTTACGATCTCACCTTTTTCAATAGCAACATCCACCCCTTTCAGCACTTCAATTACACCGTAGTTTTTCTTGATATCCTTTGCAGTGAGAACTGTCATTTTCTATTCTGGTAAGCGTCAAATATCAACAAACAATGGCGCTTCGCAAACTGTTTGTGAGCAGGTGCCGGGGCGAAAAAATACGACATTTGGAAAATTGTTGAATAAGCCTACATTTGCGGGAATTTTAGGGATTTTCCGTGACTAGCTGCAGGAAAACTTTTCCCCCATTAAAAGTTTTCGTTACCGGTAAAACGTTATAAAAAATGTTCTGGACACTTGATTTGGCCTCATACCTTGAAGATGCACCCTGGCCTGCAACAAAAGACGAATTAATTGATTATTCTATTCGTTCGGGAGCACCCATCGAAGTAGTTGAAAACCTCCAGGAGCTGGAAGATGAAGGCGAAGTCTATGAAAGCATTGAAGACATCTGGCCTGATTATCCATCGCAGGAAGATTTTTTGTTCAATGAGGATGAATACTAATCTTCCATTCAAAATTTTAATACACCGCCTTGTTCCAGGCGGTTTTTTTCTGTAATTCCTTTCGTGTTCTTTTCGTAATACAGTACGAAAGCGTGTACGGTTGATTCGTCTTCCGGTTCTGTCTACCCTAAAACTTCGGTGAAACAGATTACACAACCGCAGTGAAAAACACTAAATAATTTAGTGATGGCCCGATGGAGGCAAGGGGCTTTTACCGTACTTTGCTCCTGAAATATGCTAAGCCGGCTAACCATACAGAATTACGCCATTATCGATCGTCTTGATATTGATTTCTCAGGCAATCTCAATATCATCACTGGTGAAACAGGTGCCGGTAAATCGATACTGGTAGGTGCGCTTGGGCTCATTTTAGGACAGCGTGCCGACAGCGGAGTACTTCAAAACCGCGATAAAAAGTGCGTTGTAGAAGGCGTATTCACCAGGGTAAAGGATGACGGTATGGAAGCCTTTCTGCGCGAGCATGAACTCGACTCGCAGGAGGAGGTGGTGGTTCGCCGGGAGATAGCACCCAATGGAAAATCAAGAGCTTTTATAAACGACACACCAGTAAATCTCTCACAGCTGGGCGGGCTAAGCAGTTTGCTGGTCGATCTGCACCAGCAGTTTGATACGCTGGAGCTTGGTGAGAGCGATTTCCAGCGCGATGTTCTTGACGCCTTGGGTGGCAACTTTCCTGCCCTGAAAGCATTTACCCTGCTCTTTGCCCAGGTGCAGCAAGTGAAGCAACAACTAACCCAGTTAAAAGAACAGAAAACGATATTCACCAAGGAGTTCGACTATAACCAGTTTCAGTTTAATGAGCTGGAAGAAGCAGGATTCAAAGAGAATGAACTGGAAGACCTGGATGCCGAACTCAAACTCCAAAGTAATGCCGAGGGCATAAAAACAGCGCTGGTAAAAACCTACTTCGACCTGCAGGAGAAAGAAGAGCCCATAGTGCGCCAGCTGAAATCAATGATCAACAGCCTGCAACCGTTTGCAACCATGCACAACGGCATTCCGGCATTAACTCAAAGGCTGCAGTCTGCCTACATCGAATTGCAGGACGTTGCAGAGGAAACAGAACGTATCAGCAACAGCATCAGTGCAGATGCAGAAGCAATAGAACGCATCAATGAACGGCTCTCGCTCGGCTATCGCCTGATGAAGAAGCACGGCGTAAAAGAAACGGGCGACCTGCTCCAAATAAAAGACGCGCTGTCGGAAAAACTCCAGGCGGTATTAAATATTGATGGTGCTATCGAACAGGCAGAAAAAGACCTTGAAATGTTGCTCACAAAAGCAGCAGACGCGGCTTCCAAAATTTCCGCAGCCCGCAAGGCGAGGGTAAAACCTCTTGAAAGCCATGTGGCTAAAATGCTACTCCAGGTGGGCATGCCCAATGCTGTTTTGAAGGTGGACATCCAACCAGCACCGCTCAACCCTACCGGTTCCGACCGTATCGAGTTCCTGTTCGACGCCAACCGGAGCGGTCATTTTCAACCACTTCGCAAAGTAGCCAGTGGCGGTGAACTGAGCCGTCTGATGCTTTGCATCAAATCGCTCGTGGCCAGATCAATGAATATGCCCACGCTTATATTTGATGAAATAGATACGGGCATTTCGGGAGAGGCCGCCAAGCAGGTAGGCGCCATCATGAAAGAGTTGTCTGTTTCGCGACAGGTCATCTCCATCACGCACCAGCCGCAGATTGCCGGAAAGGCAGATGCGCATTTCTTCGTATATAAAACCGTTACAGGTAACGCAATCACCACCAGCGTACGCCAACTAAGCACCGATGAGCGCATTGTAGCCATTGCCAAAATGCTGAGCGGTGAAAAACCTACCGCGGCTGCCCTGGAAAATGCCCGGGAGATGGTGATGAACTAAGGCTACAAAACCACCTGCAAAGGGCTGCGTTTCATTCTTCGCGCTTTTTTATTATAATTACCATCTGATTTCAACGTTATCCTTTACTTATGAAGAACGAGACTATCAAAAGCCTGCTCGAAGCAGTTGCCATTTCTCCTGATAATATACCCCTGAGGCTGCATATCGCCAACCTGATGATGAAGGATGGACTATTTGCAGAAGCCACCGAGCAATTTAAAGAAGTACTCGACAAAAGCTATGGTAACACAGACGCTCGGCTCCGCCTGGCAGAGTGCTATTTTAAACTGCAAAAGTTTTCGGCTGCAAGCATTATTTACGAACAGTTGCACAATGATCTTCCACTTGAAGATGAAATAAGATATATCAAATGCCTTATCAGAGACAACGCGCTGCACCAGGCACTGGACCGTTATCAGAATGTGCTGGCAGTAAACCCCAGCTTCCGCGACGAGGAAATAGACAACATCCTGCGCCTGCAATCGCAACCGGGGCAGACAATTGCAGATGGATTTGATGATGAAGAAGAGTCCGGCGCTTATTTCATGCAAAAGCCGCTCATTAAATTCAGCGATGTGGGCGGTATGAAAAAGGTAAAAGAGGAAATCGATATCAAGATCGTTCAACCGCTAAAAAATCCCGACCTATACAAGGCCTTCGGTAAAAAGGCCGGCGGCGGCATCCTCCTGTACGGACCGCCAGGTTGCGGTAAGACTTTCATTGCCAAAGCAACGGCAGGCGAGATCGATGCCAAATTCATCAACATTGGCTTGCACGACATACTCGACATGTGGATCGGCAACAGCGAAAAGAACCTGCATGAAATATTTGAGCTAGCCCGGCGCAACACGCCCTGTGTGCTCTTCTTCGATGAGGTAGATGCGATGGGCGCCAGTCGCAGCGATCTGAAGCAGTCTGCCATGCGGCATGTGATCAACCAGTTCTTATCCGAGATGGATGGCGTGGCCTCCAACAATGAAGGCGTGCTGATCCTCGCAGCCACCAATGCGCCCTGGAGTGTAGATCCCGCTTTTAGAAGACCTGGCCGCTTCGACAGGATCATTATGGTAGAGCCGCCCGACGTGGCAGCAAGGGAAGAAATGCTGCGCTCTATGCTGCTCGAAAAGCCCGTTGCCGAAATAGATGTTTCAAAAATAGCACAGGCATCAGAAGGTTACTCTGGCGCCGATCTGGTAGCCGTCATAGACATTGCTGTTGAAGATAAATTGCGCGAGTCTATGCAAAAAGGCATCATCCAGCCTATTGGTACTAAAGACTTGCTCAAAGCCGT
>JBGTIL010000314.1:0-2580 GCA_041745695.1 Chitinophagaceae bacterium
GGGCCAATGCGGCAGGTAAGGCATTGGTTTTTTGAAATGCGTCCCCGCTCACCCTACATTCCCAGCCAAACTCTCCACCGTCCAGGCGACTGGATTTGATCTTGTCCTTCTCCCAATCTGTGTTTTTGCTCAGTAAGCCCACGGTGAAGTACACCTAACAAGCAATCAATAATCTTACGAGTTTTGCAATGGCGCAGGCTGCGCGTAATTGTTCGGCAGCAAGGTGTGCAGGTCCGGAAGTTTCGTTTCTGGAATTTTCCGCAACACATCCGTGAGCCATTTTTCCGGATCCACACCGTTCAATTTGCAAGTGCCCATGAACGAGTAGAGCATGGCACTGCGCTGCGCGCTCTCGTGACTTCCTGCAAACAGGTAGTTCTTTCTGCCAATGGCCATCGGCCTGATCTGGTTTTCAACAAGGTTGTTGTCGATATTCAGTTCACCGTGCTGCGTGTACAGGCACAGCTTTTCCCACCGTGGCAGGGCGTATCCGATTGCTTTGCCTATCGGACTCTGCGGCGTGACTCTGGTGATGCTGGATTTCATAAACAGTTTCATTTCTTCCAGAACCGGTACTGCCTCTTCCGTTCTTCGCACTGCAATTTCTTCTGCGCTGATCACGCTTTTCCTCATTTCCCTTTCCAGATCATACAGTGATCCAAAACGCTGCATCATGTATTCCGCTGTCTGCCTGTCGTTCTTCAAAGCCTGCTCAAAATACCGGCGTGCATGTGCCATACAGCCCACCAGGGTTATGCCCGGGGTGTTCGCAAAATCATCGTATACCTGGTACCCATCGGTTTGTAAAAACCCCTGATAATTTTTCAGTAATTCCTCAGGACCTTCCTTGTTTCTTCCCGGTCGGTAATCGAACAGGACCATTTTTTTTGGCGGTGAATGATACACCCACATATACCCCCGGTGAGTTTTTCCTTTCTTCTCTTTGGTCAATACCTGCAAGGGACTTTCATCGGCCTGAAGGTAATTTGAAGACAGCGACCGGTTTTTCAAACATTCATAAAGCGGCTCCAGCAATTTGCAGGTTCCGGTGATCCATCCGTAGACGGTGCTGTCCGGCAATTCAATGCCCCAGCGGGAGAACTGTTTTACCTGCCGGTACACGGGAAGGTGGTCCACGAATTTACTAATCACCACATGGGCCAGCAGTTTTGGACCTGCCATGCCCTTTTGGATGGGTACTGAGGGCAGTTCTCCGATAAGGATGGTGCTCCCATCGGATTTTACATATTTCGGCCTTACGTAGCGCAGGACGACCAATTTGGGCAATTCCAGTTCCAGGGTTTCGGTGATCTCTTCGCCGATCTTCTTGCAATCGGAGATATCCTGTCTGGGCTCAATGATGATCTCCTGCCTAGGCAGATCAGCAGGCAACAGGCTGCGAACTGGTTTGTTTTCCAGCGAAGCTTTTTGTCCGCCCCTGGAATAAGATCCTACCGGGGTGGGATGCCCTTCGATAATTTGCAGGGTAGGATCCGCGCCAAGCTCCAGCATCATCTGTCCAGGGATGGCTTCGGGCATGAATCTTTCGGATTTGGCGCCGAAGATCATGCGCTTCAATTGGTCCAGTTGGGCTTGTATGTAATTATTTTTGGCATCCAATAGAGCATATTTGTTTTCGAAAAGTGCGTAATCTTTTTCATAAGCAAGAATTCTTTCTTTTAAAGAAGCATTCTCCTTTTCTAAATATTCATTGCGCTGTATGTAATACTCAATGCCCTCTGGCATGATTCAAAGTAAACCACTGCCATTGAATAATTTGCAATTTACCCGGTCGATGTTTTGCCCTGTTTTTGCACATTTAAGACCCCGTGGGCGTAGCGTTTTCGGTGGCGGAGGTGGGCAATGGAAATCCCGGATAAAATGCATTGCAGTATTTCCGCACTGATCAGTTTTTCATCGCCTTTGGGCAATTCGTAGCTGCCCTTTTCAAGCCGTTTGTAGTATACCGCGTAGCCGTCCTGCTCCCAGGACAATAGCTTCACCTGGGTTCTGCGGCGGTTGAAGAAAATGAAAATATCACCGCATAATGGATTCATAGAAAACTCATCCCGTACCAGGCCGCTTAAGGCATCAAATCCTTTGCGCATGTCTGCCACTCCCCGGTAACAGTAATACCTCCGCTGCCGGTCCAGTGCCAGCATCAGCCTGCGATCTCTTTGATCAGGGCCAGAGGAGTTCCTGATTCAAATACAAAATAGCGCCCGTCAGGGTAATGGAATTCAATCCGGGTTGTTGTCTTGTCAAATACCGATGGCGGGCTTACTTGCTCAAATCCGGATGCACCAATTTCGCTCCGCATCCTTTTCTGATGGGTCATAAACCAATGGTATTTCAAGTCCTCTTGTTTGCAAAACGCCGCTCTGGTCATGCCACTTTGCTCCCAGCGGGCATATACCTCCAGGAATTTTTGCTGTGCGTTACCCGTTGTCATGCGGGCAATTAGTAAAATTAAAGTTGGAATGGAAAGATGTACTTCACCGTGGGCTTACGTAACACTTGCACTTGCTCGTCCTTTAATACTAGGTTCCCTCGGGACTGCAGTCCAGGCAGGTTATCCGA
>JBGTIL010000315.1:0-2313 GCA_041745695.1 Chitinophagaceae bacterium
TCTGACCCTCGCAATAAAAGGGTCTGGGTAAATACCTTTACTCCTAGTGTAATAGCAATTGGATTGAGCCTGCTCGGCATTATTATGACATTCTTTCAGATGAATGATCTAGCCGGCTGGGGCGACCTCATGATAATGGCATTTTCGATTGCGATACTGCTTTTGCTTTTTATAAAACTAATGGTCTGGACACTATTTCGGGGAAACACATTGCACATATGGTGCACTGAAATTTTGGTGATCTGCTTTGGAATGTGGATTTCTTGGTTCCTTTTAATTAGGTAAAGTTTCTAGTGTTAACCTAAGCGTACAAAATTAGTTTTCTGCAATAGTGGCTTCAGAACAGAAGCCAAACTGAATATCTTTAACCGGCTATATTGCAAAACGTGGACATCAGAACGACGAATGCCACTAATGCTGAAAGCCCCACCCGTTGCTGCGCCGTCCCCGTTACATGCTAGACTTTATAAAAAATAGGAAGAAACGTAAAAGAGCCTGCCAGTTGCTTATGAACTTGTATGCCAGTTTAAAACATAGGTTGCCAGACGTGTATGAAAACTCGTTTCAGTGGCAAGTTAGATCTCTCTCCCTACAGGAACACCAAGTGTACTTTAGTTATATTTCTAACAATCCTGCTGATGTTGAAAAAAATGGAAAGAAAAACAATAGAGATTATAATGTTACTAAAATCAAACTACCTACAATAGCGGGTAACAGTATTCCGGCTAACGTAAAAGTTCAGTTTAATTTGATTAAGTCAATTGAGCTAGATACACAAACTTTGCTCACGGGACTGGACATGGCGCGAATTGACTTGACTGAAATGTTAGTTGAAGAAATTATCTACGCCAATAATGACAATTAAAACTTACTGGACATTATAGGAAATATTGATCCCACTAAAAGCCACCTCATCGAACTTGAAGACAGTTTCGAAATTGAATTGGGTGGTCAACTGTTTTATACGATTATTGATTTGGAGGAGGGAAATTATGTAGCTATAAACAAAAAAAAAGAGGTTTTTAGACTTCTTCATGACAGCCAACTTCCCGCGAAAAAAATCTTCAATTCTTTTGATGATTTTGTTGAGAGCTACAGTTGACAAAAAGATGATTTGCGACATTTTTTCGATGTCTGACGGCGTACAACATAAGTGGCTGATGTGCAACTACCTTTTTAGAATTTTCAGTTTCTTTGTCTCTCTATTAGCAGCTATAGAACCTATGTAGTTCATGCGTTGATCAGAAGCTCTAGCTCTACAGTCCTGTATAAACCCTGTAGTGCAGGAAAAAGGTTTTGAAGGACATTTTTCTCTTTGTTTTCAGCCGCTTTCACATCTGCAAGCACTTTATCCCACGTCCACTTCATAATCTTTTTGAGGTTGTAAGCTACCGCTGCCATCAGCATGGATTTGTTAGCTGATCTAATTCCACGAGTGTTCACTCTTTTCATTGCAAGGAAGTTAGTGAGTGTGCCAAGCACGGGTTCAACTGTGCTGCTCCTGAGCTTCTTCATCCGCTTTGCTTTGCTGGTCTGCAGACGTTCATGCATACGGTCATAATAAGGCTTATCGACAGTGTCCTCGATCTTCTTTTCATTGCTCTTACCAATGCAGGTTTGCTTGAGAGGGCACGTTTTACAATCCTTGGAACTGCTCCTGTAATGTCGTAGCAAGTAAGCACCTTCGTGCGAGCTCTTGATCTTTTTAAATACCAGCTTTGTACCTCTTGAGCACTCGTAGTAATCACCATCCGCATGATAGCTAAAGCCCTCCCTGGATGGCTTGTACAGACCAAAGTTTGGGATGTGGCCTGTTATGTTTTTACGTTCGAGTGCTTTTAAGGCCTCGCCACTGCTGTAGCCTGCATCAGCAAGAACTTCTTCTACAACCAGCCCGGCTGATCTTAGATTAGTTGTAAGGGTGTTTAAGACTGACGGCATGCACTGCGAGTCCTTCTTATCTGCAGAGTGTGCTTCCATGCAGGTGATCACATGGTGGGCTGTATCTACGGCCACATGCGCATGGTAGTTGAGTTGCCTGGCTTCCCCTGGGTTTTACGGATACTCTTGCATCCTTGTCTGTGGTGCTGTAGTGGGTGTGATTGGAGACGAACTTAGGGACATACGTTTCTTAATCTCCGCCTTCTTCGCTTTTCTTTCTACCACCGCCGGGCATACGTTGTAAGCTTTATCTTTCCAGGCATGGTGTTGCTCTACCGATTTTTGTTTGAAGGCACTCACGGATTGGCCTCCGTGTGCACTTGCATCAGGTGGTGCGTCAGGTGTGTTATCATCTTCGCCTTCTCTAAGCTG
>JBGTIL010000316.1:0-4287 GCA_041745695.1 Chitinophagaceae bacterium
ATAGCCGAAGTTCAGCTCATTCTCCGCTTCAGGTAAATCGAAAGGGGTGCGGTTGCATTCTGCCAGGGCGCAAATAAAGAATATCAAAAAACCAAGTGGCTGATAAATTACATTCCATCCGTTCTGCATCTGTTCACTTACGATAACGCTCATCCTCAGCGAACCAGAGATCATCAGCACTGCAATCAGGCACAGACCCATAGCGAGCTCGTAGGAGATCATCTGCGAGGCTCCACGCACAGCCGCGAGCAAAGAAAATTTATTGTTGGAAGCCCAGCCGCCGATCATGATACCGTACACACCCAAACTCACCACCCCAAAAATGTACAGCACGCCAATGTTGATGTCGGCAATCTGCAATGGGATGACTCGTCCGGCGACATCGATTGTACTGCCCCAGGGAATGACGGCACTCGTCATAGTGGCTGTTATCATAGCCAGCATTGGTCCCAGAATGAAAAGGAATTTAGAGGATAAAGTAGGGATGATTTCTTCTTTAAAGAAAAGTTTTACTCCGTCGGCAACCGGCTGCAGTAAACCAAAAGGACCTGCCCTGTTGGGACCCCTGCGGTCCTGCAGGAAGGCTGCTATCTTACGTTCCGCATAAGTGCTGTACATGGCTACGATCAGGGACGTGGTAACAATAACAGCAATGAGTGTAAACTTTTCTAATACAATCCACCAGTCAAATACTTGTAGTAGGTACATATGGAACAAAATTCAAATTGATCTCGATGTGATTAAATAAATGAGGTTCACTTTATCAAACCTCAATGATAATGATTAATCAGGCGTGCCTTGCAGGCCGGGCTATTCGCTTCAATCTTTTTATACCGGGGCGGACACAAAAAGGATTTCCGCTGCTATCCCTCACGCAAACATTACTTCTTATCCTGCATCACAATGGTCTGGCGCACGCCTGTTATTGTAACTTACCTTACTTTCAGATCAGGATATTTTACCAGTACCTTCACCACCAAATTGTGGCACTGAGCCGGCAAAGTATTCCAACGTAACCACTGCCCATTATGTTGACGCCACGTTTCACCTTCACCTTCCTCCGCGTTTAACGCAAAATGGCCTCCATATTGGTTTATCGTTTTCAGTTCCCGATGCCCATTCCTGTCCCTGTGCTCTACCTGATACGTTTTCCAATGGTGCTTCGAAGGATCAAAATACTCGGCTGCAAAAAACAAACGATTCTGCATTGTAATTTGTTCTTCGCTGACATCAAACTCGAGCCATCCTTCATTTTTGTTGGTATAACCAATCATTGTTCTCACCAAAACGTCGTGTCCTGGTAATCCCTTTTCATCTACTTCGTAAACGCGCAAACGCACCGGTGTTACATTACCCCTTGCATGCTGTGTGTAAAAGGTCACTTTGAGGAGCCGGGCATTTTTAACACTTTTTTTATTTGCCACTACCCTGCCAATCTGATCTCCTGGTCCGCTTAAAACCCAGCCGCAACGGGCAGCATTACGTGTGAACCTTTGTTTTGTTTGGCTGCCCCAATTGTCCATTTTCCATTTGCCCTTGTAAATGACCACCTCGCTTAGGATTCTGATTTGACGTTGTAAGATTACCTCACGGGTTCCAGCATTCATCGCCAGCTTTCTGGTGGTGTATCCGATTGCTGAAATAATTAAGGTATCCGTACCTGTCAATGCCATTTCTTCCAAGCTACAGGCGCCGTTTACATCGGCGAACAAGGTGATATTTTTCTTAGGAACTTGTATCGTTGCGTATGGAATTGACTGTAAAGAGGTATCAACAACTTTCAATACCTGACTCAAAGAGCTTTTAACGGTAAGCATCATCAATATAAAAAAGACGATCCTCACGGTTGTTTAATGCGTATTTGCGTTAGTTGAATCGGTGCCCTGCAAATTCCTTCCCTGACCCGACTTCACGTCGGTTACATTGGTTCCGGAAGCCTGCTCATTTCCGTCAAATGTTGCCCCTGTTGCAGGCCCAGCAATTTCGTTCAGGTTTACATTGTTAACCCCACTGACCGCGTGAATATCCATGAGCAATTTAGGCTTGCGTCCATCCATGATCGGAGAAAATATTTCTGCCGGCTTTACGGTGTTCACATAGTGACCCTGCGAAATAACCGAATGGCGGTCAACACCAGTGGGTCCCTCTATCACCCAATCTCCAACCTGTTTTTTTTCAAACCGGCATTCGTTACAGATCCATTCTTCCACCTCGCCCCATTGATCTTTACGTGCAGTTACCCGCAATACATCGTCGCCCCTCATCCACAATCTTACTTTTCCTTTGCAGGTAGGACAGTCGCGATGGGCGTCAACGGGCTTGGTGAACCAGACCCGGTTCTTGAACCGGAATGTTCTGTCGGTAAGAGCACCTACCGGGCAAACGTCAATCACATTGCCAATTAGGTCGTTGTCAAGTGCGTTTTGAATATAGGTGGCGATCTGGGAATGGTCTCCACGGTCCAGTATGCCATGTTCGCGCTTGCCCGATACCTGGTCGGCAACATACACGCAGCGGTAGCAAAGAATGCAGCGGGTCATGTGCAGCTGGATGAAAGGACCTATGTCTATGCGTTCGAAAGTGCGTCGTTTAAATTCGTAACGGGTGGCACCGCCGCCATGCTCAAAGCTCAGGTCCTGCAGGTCGCACTCGCCAGCCTGGTCGCAAACCGGGCAATCCAGCGGATGGTTGATCAGCAGAAACTCTACTACTCCTTTCCGCGCTTCCAGAACAGTGGGGTTGGTGATGTTTTCAACCACCATACCATCCATTACCAGCGTGCGGCAGGAGGCAACCAACTTAGGCATCGGGCGCGGGTCGGCAGTAGAGCCGGCAGCAACACGCACGAGGCAGGTACGGCATTTTCCACCACTGTCTTCCAGTTTACTGTAGTAACACATGGCAGGCGGTACTACATCGCCGCCAATTTTCCGGGCAGCCATCAGGATACTTGTACCCGCTTCTACTTCTACCGAAATATTGTCGATCGTTACTTTCAATAATTTTTTTTCTTCTGCCATCTTATAAGATCAATTCTATCAATTTTTAGTCCTCTGCTGGTTTCGATTTTCAAGTCAGCCGTCCTGTGCAACACGAGGCTAACCCATTGCAACTTCTAAAGCATCCGCATAATGCGCCAAACCAAAGTTTCGGCTCACCGCCTCTCCGGGCTGCTGCACATGCCATTCAAATTCATCTCTAAAATGCCTGATGGCAGCTGCCACCGGCCATGCGGCTGCATCGCCCAGCGGGCAGATCGTATTGCCCTCGATCTTACTTTGGATGTCCCACAAGAGCTCAATATCACTCATCTTTCCTTTACCGGTTTCAATCTGGTACAATATCTTTTCCATCCAGCCTGTTCCTTCACGGCAAGGTGAGCACTGTCCACAGCTTTCGTGCCGGTAAAACCGCGCCAGCGTATAGGTATGACGCACAATACACTGGTCTTCATCCAGCACAATAAAACCACCCGACCCCATCATAGATCCAGTAGCAAAACCACCGTCAGCCAGGCTTTCATAAGTCATCATCCTTTTCTCGCCCTTTGCCGTGGTCAGCGTCAGGTTGGCCGGAAGAATAGGTACGGAAGATCCACCCGGAATACAGGCTTTCAATTTTTTATTATTGGCAATACCGCCGCAGAAAGCGTCATCGTAAATAAACTCTTCAACGGAAATGGTCATGTCTATTTCGTAGATGCCAGGTTTATTGATATTGCCACAAGCCGAGATCAGTTTTGTTCCTGTCGACTTGCCAATTCCAATCTTTGCGTAAGCATCGCCGCCAAGCTGGACGATGGGAACCACTGCAGCCAGCGTTTCTACGTTATTTACCACGGTAGGACAACCCCACAAACCTCTTACTGCGGGAAATGGTGGCTTGATCCGTGGATTCCCCCGCTTGCCTTCCAGCGATTCCAGAAGGGCTGTCTCTTCTCCGCATATGTAAGCCCCGGCACCCCGCTGCACATAGATGTTGCAATCGAAACCGGAACCCAGGATGTTGGTTCCGAGGAAGCCGTTCTGTGCTGCTTCTGCTATTGCTTTTTCCAGGATGTCTACAATCCAGGCGTACTCACCGCGGATGTAGATATAGCAGGTGTTGGCGCCAAGCGCGTATGATGAAATGATCAATCCTTCAATGAAAAGATGGGGTAGAACCTCCATCAGGTAACGATCTTTAAACGTTCCCGGTTCGCTTTCGTCTGCGTTGCAAACAAGGTAACGCGGCACGCCTTCCGGTTTGGCCAGGAAACTCCATTTTAAGCCAGTGGGAAAACCAGCG
>JBGTIL010000317.1:0-11108 GCA_041745695.1 Chitinophagaceae bacterium
CCCGGTAAGGTATTAGATACAAGCCAGAAAGATTGGGTCTTCCTGCGTCGATCCAACTGGTTAACCACAGATCGGCTAACAAATCGGCAGATGAAATCAGCTGCTCATTCACAGTATTTTCCAGGCGCTTGCTGTACGCCCGTGCAAAGTCGGCCGTATATGATTTTACTTCCTTCCCCCTACGCAGCTGCGTTCTGTACTTCTGCTCTGGTGTGAACGATTTAGTAACTTCTCTTTCCAGCATGAATACATCTTTGGTGAGCTCAAAAGCATGACGCACTGCTGCCCACACCTGCTGCTCCGGCAGTCGCAGGTAGCTGGCTTTATGCGAGCTGCTCAGGTTATAATTTTTTATCTCCAATTCCGGTATCATGCTTTCCCACAAACTATGTAAACCTACCTGACCCGTTAGCTGCCCATTATAATTAAGTGTAGTATGAAGTGGTACGTGCATATCTCCGACATAGTGTCCCAGATCAGCCGCGTAAAATAAAATGCTGTCCTTATCCTTACGACGGAAGGCCTCTGTTAGTCTGTTTTTCACAGTCATAACTACATAAGGTACATAACCATACTTGAGGAGTGTATCGTTTGAGTATGCGGCGGCGGCGTCCTTCCATGACCAGGGCATTTTCCAGGCAGCCGAATCACCGTAAGCTTCCAGATCTATAAAGTGCCTGGGTGCTTCCAGCGGATCCGTCTGCCTGCGCTCATCGGGACGAATCGACTCCTTCACCAGGTAGGCTCTATGGCTGTAAAAAAACCGTTGAAGATTTTTGGGCAATTCATAAATCGCCAGCTGGTTCACGGTCCGGTGTACCAGGAAACCCCAGCTTCCGCAAACAGCAACCAGGAGGAAGGCAAAAGCCAGGATAAACATCCGACGCATAAAAGATTTTGGCGAAGGTCTCTAAAAAAGGAATCGGATTGAAACAAACCTTTGCTCCGTAACAGCTGGGGATAGATGTAATATGAAACCGTTCAGCCCTGAGCACTACTTTGGTAGCCTCAAGTGCAAAACATGTCAGCAACGAGAACAGCAATAATTAAAGGTGGAGCGGTAAACGGATCAGGCCTCAATACCCTACATTTGAATAAATAACCAATTAACAAAAATCACTGCATGATCCTCGAGTTAAAGAACCTGAAGAAATACTATGCTACACAAAAGGCAGTGGATGATATCAGTTTTTCCATCGAACCCGGATCGATCTTCGGGCTTCTAGGTCCGAATGGCGCTGGTAAGACCACATTGCTGCGCATGATCACCGGCATTTTTTACCCGGATGAAGGACAGATCCTTTTCAATGGAAAACCATTCAATGCCGAGAAAGATATAGAACATATAGGATATATGCCCGAGGAGCGGGGCTTGTACAAAAAGATGAAGATCGGCGAACAGGCCCTTTACCTCGCACAACTGAAAGGATTATCCAAAGAGCGGGCGATGGTGATGATAAAAGAATGGTTTGTACGCCTGGAGATGGAAACCTGGTGGAACAAAAAGGTGGAAGACCTTTCTAAAGGGATGTCGCAAAAATTGCAATTTGTAACGACTGTGCTGCATAAGCCGAAATTGATCATCCTGGATGAACCCTTTAGCGGACTTGATCCGGTTAACAGCAACATCATAAAGGAGGAGATCTTCAACCTTGCAAAAGGAGGTGCCACAGTAATCTTCAGTACCCACCGCATGGAACAGGTTGAAGAGATCTGTGATCAGATTGTACTCGTGAATAAAGGGAAAAAAATACTGGATGGCACGGTGAAAGAAGTAAAGCAGCAATTTAAACAGCACCTCTTTCGCATCGGTTTTGATACAATGCCAGCACTGAACGACCATCCTTCATTCGACATAATAAAGCAAAACAACGAACACCTGTTAACGGTGCGTATCGCGGAAGGCCAATCGCCCAACGACGTTCTGAACTACTACCTCCAACAGGATGCTTCTATTATATCTTTTAACGAGGTGCTGCCTTCACTGACTGAGATCTTTATTCAACTGGTTGAAGGAACTCCCGGCGCCAGGCAATTTCAAAATGTAAACGCCTGATAGTACCATCTGGCAGTCAACGTGATGCGTCTTATGTTTTTTAATGGGAAAGCCCGATCAGTTGGCGCGAAGAGAATCGAGGTGCAAAACTTCCAGGCTTCACCTTCTAACACTAACACAAGCTTTAATTTCATTGCAATGAACAAAACGTGGATCATCATCAAGCGCGAATACAGCAGCCGCGTGCGAAAAAAAACTTTCATTCTTTCAACCCTGCTAACGCCCCTTCTTTTTATTGCGGTCATCGCGGTGATTGCTATCATCACCATAAAAAATATAAAAGAGGAAAAGATCGCTGTTGTTGATGGCGACGGAATTCTCCAGTCGAGCCTGGAGAACAGTAAAAGCGTGCGCTACGATTTCACTGCGGGAATAGACACGGGTAACTTTGCAGCGAAAGGTTATTCAGCTATCCTGCTGGCTCCCCGCACAGGCATCAACCAGACCGATAATTTTAAGATCATCACCGAAAAAAGCCTTAGCCGGTTTGCCGACGACCGCATCCGAAAAGACATTAACCGGGCCCTGGAAAATAAGATGATCAGCCAGGAACTGAAGGTGGACCCCAAACGAATCGATTCAATTAAGAACAGGGCTGAAACGGTTGCTATCAGCACTACCAAGCGGGGTGAAGACGGCAACATGAAAGAGAGCAACCTCGGCGTAGCCAGTGCGATCGGTTATGTAACCGGCTTCCTGATCTATATTACCCTTTTCATTTATGGGGTAATGGTGATGCGGGGTGTTATGGAAGAAAAAACCAGCCGCATTGCCGAAGTAATTGTTTCGTCTGTAAAACCATTCCAGTTAATGCTGGGAAAGATCATTGGAATAGGCGCAGTGGGATTGACCCAGTTTTTGATCTGGATTGTGCTGATAGGTATTATGAGTGCCGTAGCCAGTTCGCTCATACCACCTGAAGTGTTACTGCAGGTGCAGCAGTCGCAGCAGGGTATGCCTGGCGGATCTGAAGGCAGCAGCGACGCTATTCGAACACTCGCGTCGGCGCAAACAACACTTTCGAGTATTAACTGGCCCCTGGTTATTGGCTGTTTTCTATTTTACTTTTTAGGCGGCTATCTTTTTTATGCAAGCCTTTTTGCTGCTGTTGGCAGTGCTGTAAATGAAGATGCGCAGGATGCGCAAAGTTTGAGCCTGCCTATTACCCTGCCAATTATATTAGCGATTTTTATAATGATGAATGCCATCAATGATCCGGGAAGTTCTCTTGCCACCTGGTCTAGCATGATTCCATTCTTTTCTCCTATTGTAATGATGGCAAGGGTGCCCTTTGGCGTACCCGATACGGTCCCTTATTGGCAGCTTGCCGTTTCGATGATTTTATTAGTGAGCGGGTTTTTATTTACCACCTGGCTGAGTGCGAAGATTTATCGTACGGGCATCTTATCCTATGGCAAAAAGCCATCCTGGAAACAAATGATCCAATGGATGAGCAGGTAATAAAATGATGGGCTGCCAGTTGTTGAACGGACCACACAAACACGGCATTAAAATGGTCCGGGCGCATCTGAATTTTTAGTGTCGAATACGAAAGCTTTTGGTCGCATTTACTGTATCAACGGTTTGCAGGATTTCTCAATTTGTTTTAGTTTTAATCAACCGTTAATTACCGGCAGGATTCCTTCAACACTGGTACTTGTGTGGATGGCTGGTGCGCGTACTTTTCAGGATGAGGGCGTTTAAATCCTCTGTTATGTACAAGTTAGCGCTGCTGCTTATCTTTTTGTTTTGTGCCATACAAGTGAAGGCACGAAACCCCGCCGGGTCGTCCACCTGGTTGGCTGCTTCTGAACTTGTCGATTAACACTAAATACACCGTTCATGATCACCACCAAAGCAGCTGATATCAACGCCTACATTTCCGGATTCCCGTCTGGTACCCAGCAACTGTTGCAACAAATGCGGGCAGCCGTGACAAAAGCAGCGCCAGCAGCAGTAGAAAAAATAAGTTATGGAATGCCCACTTTTTACCTGCAAGGAAACCTCGTTCACTTCGCAGGCTACAAAAACCATATTGGGTTTTACCCGGGACCACCAACTATTAAATTCTTCGCCGCCAGACTTTCCAAGTACAAGAGCGCCAAAGGCTCTGTCCAATTTCCGCTGGATCGTCCCCTGCCGCTTTCTTTAATAGAAGGCATGGTGAAGTATAGTGTAGACAGGCAGATGGAGAAAATCAAACTCAAAAAACCTGCAAAAGCTGCCAAGGCATAGATTCGCCAGAGACGTGCGGAGTAATCTCAGGCCGCGCCGAAATCATTCGGAGTGAGGTGCACCGATAGGATCAACAAAGCATACGGGGCAAGCTTTCACATACGCATGGCACAGTGCCGGTTCACCGATCGAAAAAGTGGTTATGCCTGGGGGTGAAGTCGAAAGTTGCTTCCTCTTCCATCTTGACACTTAATGATTGTGCTACATCCTCGCGGATGATGGTTGTTTCCCGGGTAAGTTTTTTATACCCTTTCTTCTCAAATACAAATTGATAGCTGCCTTTTTTAAGTTCGTCGAATGTGAACTGACCATTTGCGTCAGATTGCACCGTTCTTTCTTTCCCGGAAACAATTGCCCTGACTGTAACAAATGGTAATGGCTTGCCTGTTTCGCTGTGAAATACGCCGCCGGCTATGTCGGTTTTTGTTGTTGTGCCAGAACCATCTCCTTTCGTTTCAGCGGCTTCTGCCCAACAGGAGTTAAACATGGCAAGAAGGAAAAGAAGCAGCAATTTTTGTTTCATATTGAACAATTGAGCGGAAGCCTTTACTATTGTAATTTAATTGTTTTTATCGGATGATCGGCAGCTTCCAGGAACTGCGCCCACAGGTTTCTCAGGATAACACCTGCAGGCAGAATGGCTTCTAGGGAACCGCTCACCTGCCCTATCTCCAGCTCGCCCTGTTCCATGTCGCCCTCATACATGCCCCTCTTTGCCCTGCCTCGTCCGAGTAAACTGTTTAATTCATCTTCGGCTGCACCCCTCATTTCGGCTGCAAACACTTCGCGAAAAAATGCATTCTTCAGCAGGCGTACAGGTGTAAGTTTTTTTAACGACAGCTGTGTATCACCTTCTTTTGCATTGATCACTGCTTGCTTAAAAGCAGCATGGGCTGAGGCTTCTTCAGTGACTACAAACCCCGACCCCACTTGCACTCCTTCAGCACCCAATGCCAGTGCAGCAAACATCTGACGTCCGCTGCCAATTCCGCCAGCTGCAATCACGGGAATAGTGACGGCAGCTGCCACGGCAGGCACGAGTACCATAGTAGTTGTTTCCTCGCGTCCGTTATGACCGCCCGCTTCAAAACCTTCCGCTACCAGGGCATCACAGCCTGCCGCCTGCGCTTTAAGTGCAAACTTGCTACTGCTCACCACGTGTACAACTGTAATGCCGGCACGCCTCAGGTGCTGCGTCCAAATGTCCGGATTGCCGGCTGAGGTAAATACTATTGGTACTTTTTCTTCTATGACAATTTTTATATGCTCCTGTATATCGGGATAAAGCAAAGGGATATTGACTGCAAATGGTTTTGTTGTAGCAAGCCTGCACTTTTGAATATGCGTTCTCAGTACTTCGGGGTACATACTGCCCGCACCGATAGTACCGAGTCCTCCGGCGTTACTAACGGCGCTGGCTAACCGCCAACCGCTCACCCATACCATCCCTGCCTGAATTATCGGCAGGCAGACACCAAACAACTGCGTGATGCGCGTGGCTATCGGCGCTTTTCGTTCTTCTTCACTCGGTGTATATTTCATTTACAAAATGTCTTAGTGATGACTAACCACGGAGGCAGTGAGACACGGAGGGGCACAGAGATTTTTGCCGCAAAGGCGCCGAGGCACAAAGGAGCACAAAGGAAGACAAAGGAAAGCTTACACCCACAACCCGTCATTGCGAGGAACGAAGCAATCTCTCAGAAAATGAGACACGCATAGCAGTCAGGATACAGCAATCTCTCTGTGTTCCTCCGTGTCTCACTGCCTCTGTGGTTCAATACCTCCGTGGTTCAATACCTCCGTGGTTCGCTCCTTTCTGTCTTCACGTCTTCCCGGCAAAACCTACCCCAGGTTAATATCTGTATTATCACCTATGTTGAGGGTACGCGTTTCCCCATGAATACCGGTGTCGCTACCGATGATAGAAAAGTCGAGCACAATGTCGAAAAGATTGGAGAAAGATCCGATGATTGAGTTTTTTACGATCGATGATTCGATGGTTGTGTTTTCACCGATCGTCACATTGGGACCGATGATAGAATTTTCTATTTTACAACCAACCCCAATACGAACCGGTTGAATAACTACCGTATTCTCATAGGCCTGCGTAGATATGATGGAGCCACCGAACTTTTTTAGAAGCGTTGCATTAGATTCCAGGAGCGTGTCGCGCTTTCCGCAGTCGTACCAGCTGTCTACCTTAAAGGCTTTGAACTGTGCTCCTTTCCTGATCATGCAATCAATGGCATCTGTCAGGCTGTATTCACCGTGGGTCTTCAGGTTCTGGTCCATGTTGCTATCGAGGCATTCAAACAACAAATTAGATTCCCTGATCTTGTAAACGCCCACCAACGCCATATTTGATTTAGGGATCTGGGGCTTTTCAACCACATGAGTAATGCGGTTATCGCCATCCATCTCCCCCACCCCGAAACCGCGCGGATCGTCTACCTTCTTCATGCCCAGCATCGATTGGTCGCTGCGGAGCACACCTTCTATATCGTACTCACATATGGTATCGCCAAGTACAATAAAAATTTCATCACCATTTACAATATCCCGCGTAAGCTTGAGCGCGTGTCCAATTCCCTGGCGATCGTTCTGCTGTACAAAATGGGCGTCAATAAAAGGGTGGTTGATTCTTACATAGTCCTGTATCTTATCGCCAAGGTAGCCAACCACAAAAATAAATTCGTTGATCCCTGCATTCTTAAGCTGGTCAATAATGATGCTCAGCACCGTTTTACCAGCCAGCGGTATCAGGGCTTTGGGTTGTGTGTATGTATGTGGTCTGAGTTTCGTTCCCGCACCGGCTACCGGAATAATTGCTTTCATCTAAAAATGTTTTGATGGATCACCCGCACCAGTCTTATACACTGTCCATCGCCAAACAATAGTTGGGTTATTAAATAGAAGGGCACAAATTTAGGGTTTTTTAAAAAATTGAAATTTATACTTAAGTTCTGCCCCAATGTTGCCGCAGGCTTATTTTTGCACTACTTCTGTATGCACCGGCTGCAACAATGCTATGGTACACCGGTTGTGTCACTCGCTTGTACGTACAAAACACTATTGAGCACATGCGCAGAGACAAAACAGTTTTCGATCTTATTGCTAAAGAATTAGAGCGCCAGCGCACTGGTATTGAACTCATTGCTTCAGAAAATTTCACCTCTCTTCAGGTAATGCAGGCCATGGGCAGTTGCCTTACCAATAAATATGCAGAAGGCTACCCCGGAAAACGATACTACGGCGGCTGCGAGTATGTAGATCAAACAGAACAGCTGGCGATTGACCGGGCAAAGCAAATCTTTAATTGTGCTTACGCCAATGTACAACCGCACAGCGGGGCACAGGCAAATGCGGCAGTACTCCTGGCAACCCTGCAACCCGGCGACGCACTCCTGGGTCTCGACCTGAGCATGGGCGGTCACCTCACCCACGGATCTCCTGTAAACTTCAGTGGTAAGTTATACAAATCGCATTTTTACACTGTCCATAAAGACAGCGGACTGATCAATTACGAGCAGCTGGAGTCTGTTGCCCGCGCAGAAAAACCCAAAATGATTATCTGCGGCGCTTCGGCTTACAGCCGCGAGTGGGATTATGCACGGATACGAAAAGTAGCAGACGAGGTAGGTGCTTTTGTGCTGGCCGACATTGCGCACCCGGCAGGGCTTATCGCTAAAGGTTTGCTTGACTCGCCTTTTGAACACTGCCATTTTGTTACTTCAACCACCCACAAAACTTTGCGCGGTCCCAGGGGCGGCGTTATCCTGATGGGCAAAGATTTCGAAAATCCGTTTGGCGCCAAAGACCCTAAGGGGAACACGCGAATGATGAGCCACCTGCTTGATATGGCAATCTTTCCTGGAACCCAGGGAGGTCCGTTAGAGCATGTGATTGCCGCAAAAGCCATTGCCTTTGGCGAAGTACTCACCGACGAATTTACCCGGTACGCGAAGCAGGTGCAACTAAACGCACAGGCAATGGGCAAATCCTTTGTTGACCGTGGTTACCACATCATCAGCGGCGGTACAGACAATCACCTGCTGCTTATCGATCTGCGCAACAAAAACATCACCGGGAAAAAAGCGCAGGAAACCCTCGACAGGGCGCACATCACGCTCAACAAAAATGCTGTTCCCTACGACGACAAAAGCCCTTTTGTAACTTCCGGCATGCGCGTGGGTGTTCCCGCTATCACTACCCGGGGCTTAATGGAAGCGGATATGGAAAGGGTAGTTTCACTCTTAGACAAGGTGCTGATGAATATCGACAACGAAACTATTGTTGGAGAAGTTGAGCGGGAAGTGCAGGCCTTCATGAATGATTTCCCTTTGTATGCCGAACTGGGTCAGGAACAAGTGTAAATAAAAATACTGATTAACTGTTCGTTATTCGGCGTCCTGTATACATCTGCACCTTATGCTGATGGCCTCTGCGCACATAAGTACCATCAACTTCATTTATGATACAACGACTACAAAGCATTTGGTTACTCCTGGCAACGGCCTTTAATGCCCTGACTTTCAAACTGCCTTTTTACAGCGGCGACTGGACACGCGACCTGTCTCCCCTCCCCGTGGATCTGAACGCCGTTACCACTGTTTGGTTAACCATCTTAACAGCCCTCACAGGCCTGCTGGCACTGATTACGATTTTCTTGTATAAGAATCGTAAGCTTCAGCTGAAACTGTGCTACCTCGGCGTCTTTCTGACAGCAGCGCTATTGACGGTTTATTTTCTAGAGATCGCGCACTTCCAGAGCGGCAATGTTGCCTTGTGGGCCGTTTTCTATTTTGCCATACTGGCCTGCTTCGTACTTGCAGCCCGGGGCGTGTCTAACGACGAAAAACTCGTGAAGAGCATGGACAGACTACGTTAAGAAAAAACCTCCCAACCCTGTTGTTTTCCACTGTTTAGCCGAGGCTGCCCTGGTTACCTTGACAGCCATTCACAGGACAAACCGGTCTGACTCTTCCCGGTCGCTGCCGGTTTTAATCCTCCTGTTGCCATGCATGTACAGGGTGCTCCAACTATTCATTCTTTTGCTTGCAACCCTCGGGTCCACGGCACAGCTGGTACTCAACGAATTTTCGCAGGGAAGCGGCGGCAGCAAAGAGTACATGGAATTCGTGGTAACTGGTACCCGTACCTGCACCGACAGCACAGCTGATCTGCGCCGGTGGATCATTGATGACCAAAATGGCTGGTACGGGGGCGCAGGCACTGGCATCTCCCGCGGTCATCTGAGGCTGGCACCTGTCGCTTCCTGGGCACGCGTGCCCTTTGGATCCATCATTCTGTTATACAACAAAGCCGACAAGAACAGCAGCATCCGGTTGCCCGATGACCCTGTAGATGCCGACGGCGACGGAGTTTATATTGTGCCACATAACAGCACAGTGATGGAGGTGCACAACAGCCAACCGCGCGCTCCCTATTCGCCCCAATTTTCCTACCCGTTGACAGGTAACACTCCTGTTGCACTAAACGATTGGGCCCGGCACACCGGGCTGAACAACGCCTCTGATGCCGTGGTGATTGTGAATCCTTCGGCCCCCGGCAGGGCGCATTTCTCGCTGACCTATGCACTGATAAGTGGAAATCAATTGCAAAGACCAACTGTTGCGCTGGCCACCGCGGTTCCAGTAAACCGAAATTGCTACCTGGCGGATGATTCCTTTGCCCTGGCGGGGCACTGGACGGTGGGTACCTCACCAACGTCGGAAACACCGGCTGCAGCCAACACAACAGCGAATGCAGCATGGATCAACAGCATGAGAAAACGCTTACCCCCTATACCTCCCACCTCTGTCACCGCTTGCATTGAATCTGGTGCCTCCTACTTTTTCAATGGGCAATGGCTTACATCTGGTGGATACTACACAAGCATAAACACCGCTGCATCTGGTTGCGACAGCACCGTGAACTTATACCTCGTAAGCACAGCAACGCGCACGGAAACGATAGAGCGTTGCGGAGCGGCAATATGGAACGGTGTTACCTACACTGCGTCGGCAACTGTACTGGACACCATCAAGAGCCTGGTGAGCAACTGCGACAGCATACGGCGCACCACCAGGGTCATTGTTCATCAGCCGGTAGCCACCACTATAACAGCCTGCATCAGAGAGGGTGATAGATTTGTTTTTAATGATACCACCTTAATGAGCGGCGGCCATTACACCGCAATTTTTTCCCGAACACCGCGGTGCGACAGCATAGTGCACTTGTTCCTTACCGTTAGTCGCAGGCAAACAGATACGGTTGCCGGATGCGCGCCGCTTTTTTATAAGGGTCTGTTGTTTACAAAGGATAGCGTATTGGTAGATACTGTGAGAAGTGTGCTTACAGACTGCGATAGTATTTATCTGCAAACGATCATCCGCATACACCCACCCCCCAGGCTCATCACCTCTCCCACAAGGATTATTTGCAAAGGCAACTCTACATTGTTAACAGCCAGCGCCACTGGAAGCAGTATTCGCTGGGCAGATGGTGGAACGGACACCGTGAAGCTTGTGCGGCCCGACACTACAACGACCTACCGTGTTATTGCGGTAAACACAGCAGGTTGTGCCGACACAGGTTCCATACATGTAGTCGTAGAAGACTTCAAACTTCGGCTGTCAGCAAGTGTCGGCGCAGCGCCTGCAGGAAGTACCATCGACCTGAGAGCCAGTTCGGCGCTTCCTTTCCTGGTGCTTGGCTGGAGTCCGCCAGGCCTGTTCAACAACCAGGCTGCCATAACGCAGCAAATCATCTTGCGCAATAGAGCCATCATCAGCGTATCGGGCATAACTGCTGG
>JBGTIL010000318.1:0-3811 GCA_041745695.1 Chitinophagaceae bacterium
CAAGCAAAGATTATTGCGGGGAAGATTGCTGCGTACGACAAGTGGTCACCGGCCAGAGACAGAGGGGGAAAGGCTACGGGCGCATCGATTTCTGTAGTATTTGATATAACGGGACCAGTGAGAGCAGGAATCTACCGGAGAGATGAATCAAAGGTTGAGGAAAATATGAGTAATCCGGGAACTCCAGAAATAAAGAACACGACCTACAAATACAAAAACAAGCACTTGGATGATTATAAGTTCTCAGTATGGACGAAAGAGAACTCGAACATCCCCTACGATATGTCCAGAGCCATCACCGTAGACAACCAAGATATTGTGTGGCATGGAACAGATAACGGTCTTGTTCGCTTTGAAAGGTCGAACATGCAAATATTTACTAAGGACAATTCTGTGTTTACGACGCCCGATAAGCTGATGACCATTGGGTCCGCCGCTACTGATTCCAAGAACAATAAATGGTTTGATGCAAATGAAAAAATTTACAGGTTCGATGGAAAGGTATGGGAGGTGTTCGATTCTGCTAAAGTGGGGATTAGGGAGGTTTCTAGTATAATAGCTAGCAAGAGCGGAACAGTCTTCTTTCCTTCCTATAATGGACTACTAATTCATAAAAACGGGAATTGGAAGGTGATGAATACAACAAACTCCCAACTTCCTTCTGACCATGTGACCTACGCAAACTTAGACTCTAAAGGCAGGATGTGGATAGGTACAGAGTTGGGCACTATAATGATAGAAAATGGCGGGGAAATTACTGAATTTGATAAAACTAGCACTCCTCTGAAGCATTTATGTGTGACCGACATGGCGGAAGATAAGGATGGATCGCTCTGGTTCGCAACATATGATTATGCGAAAAAGGCCAGTATGAAGCTGGTCAAACGTGATTCCGGTGGAAACTGGATGTATTTTGACATAAATAACTCTGGTCTGCCGGAAAATCAAATTAATAAATTACTTCTTGATAGCCATGATGATATTCTGTGGATGACGACCCATAATGTGGGGCTCGTCCGGTTTGATAAAAAGGACTCGTGGGAGGTTTATACCAACAAAAACTCTGGCGTTCCAAGCACTTACATTTTTGCCATGGAACAAGACTCTAAAGGAAATCTTTGGGGTGCTACGTTTTCGGGACTAATGAGGGTGAGCAAGAAGAGCGGTGAGTAATATTTATTTGCGGCTTCTTGTTTGAAAATCGATGGCACAGTATGGAAGCCATTCCTTCAAGTTCCGTTTTTGCTCTGCAGTTAAGTTATCATCGTCGAGTATCAGATTACGTAGCTTGGTTAGCTCAGCAATCTTTGGAGAAATGTAAGAGATTGGATTGTCCCAAATTTCAAGTTTTTCGAGACTTCGCAGATCTTTGATGTTGTCTGGAAGAGAGTCAATCTCGTTATCAAATATCAGGAGTTCTTTTAATTGACGTAGATGCTTTGTTTCGCCGGTGAAACCTTGGATTCGGTTTGAGTGAAGATACAGCACCTCCAAGTTCTGCACGCGACTATCTACGAAGGTGAAGTCCTTGAAAGCATTATTGTTTATTTCCAATTCTTTCAGATTTGGGAGCGTTTTGACTTGTTCGGGTAGGTTGTGTAGTTTGTTACCGGATAAGTCTATCTCCATTAAGTTTGATAAAGAGGACAAGTCGGCAGTAATATTTCGCACACCTGTATTGTTTAATGACAGGCGTTTCAGGTCTTTCATTTGATAAATGTCACCTGTTAAATCAGTAATTGGATTATACCCAGTTAGTAAAGTTTCCAAACCCTGAATCATTAAAATTTGTTTAGGTATGGAGACAAATCCGTTGCTTGTGAGGATTACTTCCTTAACCCTTAAGTCACCGACTGCATCCGGTAGTGCGCTTAATCCTTTACCTTGAACGCTGAGGTATGAATTCTCCTTTTCCGCCATTATAAGTGGAGATAGTACATGATTCGTCTGGAGTTGACCGTTATTGATTTGATTGCAAAGTGCGGCAAGTGCAGCCTGCTCTACGCCGGTGGGGTCAGCACCTACGTTAAAACTTAAATGGCTGATCCCTTTGTTGTTTTTAAAACAGGAATAGCTGTTATTGAAAGACATGGAAAAATCTCCAGGCAGTTTATCTCCATTCGCACGTTTGAACCTGTAGGAATTTAAGGCATCAACTTCCGTACTGGCGGTGATGAATATTCCATCTGCCGGAATGTATATACTTTTCTTCCAAAGGGGGTTCGGTGGTAGTGCAGGATATCCGTCTATCCCAAATATCATAGTAGCCTCACCCTTAAAGTTATTGGGGAAAATGATTTCGTTGTATGCCGACCAATTCATAAATGAAAAAAACCATCCAAACATATAGGCTGTAGAAATCATCCATTGGTACGCCTTAAATTTCTTTGGTTGATCTCTTAGGCCCGCAATCACTCCGTCAGTTAGGTAAACAAGGAGGGCAATGCCCATGATGATAATCCAAAGAATAAAAGGTAGCCTAATGTAAGTAGAATAGCCGCAAGCCCAATTAAGATGGTAAGAAAGGCAAAAAACCTAAGTGGTGTTCCTAAAAAAAATTTCACGAGGTTTTACTTACTGTTTGTCCTGCTTGAATGTCACGGTGTCCATTCTATTAAAACCGCCGGTCTTTACTATCCGTTTGTAGTGAATTTTTGAAAGCCAGCCCGATGACAGGACAATGTCAAACTCGGTATGGTCCTTAATATCAATTTGGCTTGGCAAGTCATTGTTTTCAACCTTGGTTCCGTTACTTGAAACTAACTTCATAACAAAGTCCCTTATGGCAGCCATGCCCTTGACTTTATCAATCTCTTGGTTCATCACCATCTGAGCATAGTCTGATTCCGGATTCAATTTACTTAATTCGAAGGTAAGCGACGCGGGAAATGGAGCTCCTCCAAGCGCATTTGGCAACTCAACCTCTCTCTGCATTTTTTGTGTAGTATAATATTCAGCTCCGTAGGGCACATGAAACAACTGGATATCTTTTATAACTACATTTTCAATGGCTACCCTACTCTGAAGGGTTTTTTCTAGTTCTTGGAGCATTGCTCGCACCCCGGTATCATTTTTCGATGAGTTTTTAATGGCCCTGAAGGATCTAATTATGTATTCCTGAATCTCCTTAATGTTTTTCACCTCACCAAATGTTCCCATTTCATCTACAGTGTAAATGACTTTCAAACCTTCATTCATCTGAGCGAGGGCTGTTGCCAAAGGTCCTTGTCCTCCTGTTTTCATATTCAGGTATGTCCACTCCATTTGGAACCCATTATCTGTAGAGTCTAAGACCTTTAGGAGCACATCGTATGAGGAAGAAGTAATTTTCGTGGCCTCTCCATCGGAGAACTTTTCTTCTGTTCTTGAAATATGGTACTTTTTCTCATCCCCGTTGTTCCAGTATGCTACAAACGTTGCTGATGTATCAGTTGTCTGATTTTGGGAATAGGATAGAAAGGATGTACAAATGAAAGCCAGTAAAATAAGTAGACGCATGTTGGTGTTTTGGTTGCAAATGTGCTCCAATATAGATAAAGAATCCGGGGTTTGCATTGCTCCTTTGCGCAGGCCACTCTCCTATTCTTCTATCGTCAATTTCTATAATCGAGAAGATCCACCTGTGATACATCGTAGAATTCCGGGCTGTTGATCTCATTCAAAAAACAACGGAATAAAAACCTGAAAAGTCCTTTGAACACATTTCACACACTTATTGTGCACAACACATTAAAAGTCAAGCACACCTTTTATACTTAAGAACAAAAAGTTTGAACTCAGGCTTGTCCTGTGCACACAACCCGTTGCTAAA
>JBGTIL010000319.1:0-2640 GCA_041745695.1 Chitinophagaceae bacterium
CATGAAATACTCCGTTGGAGTTACATCTGCATTCTCCCTTGGAACAGTCATTGGCTCTATAACTATCCACACGTCTTTTCCGTTGATAGATACTTTTTCAGTCATTCATTGAATTTGGGATAAGGTATTAAGATTTTGATAGCTATCCAAAGAAAGGGCTAAATAGCCTGATGCAGAAGGTTCGGCCATCAGTACCGATGATCGCAACTTCACAGATATACCGGACGAGGTAAAATAATGGCATAATTTTGCTTTGACGTATATGATTGTTACATCAATACAAAAAGGCAATGTTTCATTATTGTAAGATATTTCTTTTTTTAATTGTGATCCTCACAGGCGGCTGCGATGATGTTGGCACAACAGCGAAAAACACCGTTAACAAAACAGGGAAAACGGTGGGCAAAGGCACCTCTGAATTTTTTAAAGGCATAAAAGGAGGCATTGACAAATCCCTGCAGTGCAAAGTTGAATTGTCAAATGGCCTTACCGCAAGGGGCATTCAACCTGGCAAGTATTATATTTCGAGTTCAAAGGGGGCTTCAGATAATGTGCTTACCATATATTTCATTTTTGAAAAAGATTTTAAGGGAAAGGTATCTGCAAAGCTATTTGATAAAAACGGCCGGGAGTACGGAAGAACGGTAAAAGAGATAGAAGGCAATAAGGGCGAAGCTAATTTTTTTGATATTGTCTTCTCCCCCCGCACGGAGATTGAGAGTAAGAGTGTTTTCCGGTTACAATGATCCTCACCTGCTTAAAGCGACTGATTGCAACCAGGCGAAGTTTACTTATTTTACTGACACAAGCCGGTAATCCGTATGGTCAGCCAAACGGTGGTCCGGAACCGGTACGGTAACAGAACTTTCCGGGGGCACATTTTTACAATTAACCATCTTTTTTTCGAGAAGTTCTTTCTGGTCATTGTAATAACTTACTTCAATAGAGGCTGTTTTAACAACTTCCGTACTTCTGTTTCGTACAGTAAGTTTTACCCCGTGAACGCCAAGCATCCATTTTTCAGGTGATTCATTTGATGTGATGTCAACCAGACCAGCAATGTTGCCGGCAGGTGAACCCGGGGACACTTCATCGTTGCGGCGTCTTGATTTTCTTTCATCGTGAACCGGATCAGGAGCTTTGTTATCAGCCTCCTGAACAGGCTTTTCCGTAACAGCAGGCTTTTCTTCAGCCTTTTTACGTTTGATGCCGAACAAATTATCCAGTTTGTCTACAAAGGTTTTCTTTTTTTGAGGAGATGGGTTAACTACTTCCGTTTCCTTTTTTTCTTCGGGAATATCCTTAGCAATGCCTTGCGGTTGTTCGGCCACCTCTTTATTTACTTCAATGGCTTTTCCTGACGGCAGGGCAATAGCAACTTCCTCTTTTCGGGGTAATTTAACTGCTTTTTTTTGTGGCGGTTCTTTAGATGCGCCAACAGGGTCCTTTGATTCAGTTTGCCCGGGGGCCTTCAATATCTTTCCTTTTTCCAATATTTTTTCTTCGGGTATTTTTTCTTCCGGTATTTTTTCTTCGCCGTTGTTATTTGTTGTCATTGCCGGCAGAACCGTTGGCTCCTGACCGGATAAATCCTCCTCGGCCGGCACCTCCATTTGAAGCTGTGTTGAGCTATCCGTTACCGTTAATGGTATTGTTTCTTCCTCCTTTTCAGAGGAGTCGTACCTGGTTATGCCAAAACCCGCAACGATGATCAGAATGATCATCAATAACGCAGCAGCGCCGTGTTTTTCATTGAACCTGGTCTTGTTTTGAGACTTTTTTTTGAAAACCCAGGAAGTATAATCGTTTTCAACCTCAGAGAGTTCCCGTTTATATTTGGTCTGAATGGATTCCGGCGCAGTTGTGGCCTTACTCTCCGGAGTAGCAGCGAGCGCCCGTCTTCTCAACTCCTCAGCTTTTTGTTCAAGATCATAAGCTGTTGATGGTTCTTGTAAAGAGGCGGCCTTAGGGGCTGCCGCTGGTTTTGCGCCGGCCGGTTGCGGCATGCTTACGTAGACATTTTTGGGTACGGCAGGTTTCAGCGGAGGTATTGATGTGTTTTGCGATGGCTGATAAGCTTTATCAATCTGCTGTGCAGGAGCATCGGCTTCTTTGGCATTTTTCCCCGGCGCCGATATGGTATGCGATACATAAGGTTTGAGGGACGTAATTTCAGATGGATATAACCAACAGGAACTTTTCCCTTCTTCCCATACAAGGTCATGGGGTTGCAGGCCGCCCTGAACTAATTCTTCAATACTGAATGGTCCGGTTTGCTTGTTATTGCGTAGGAGCAGATAGATGTTGTTCATATACGTTAGTTGATCCCCTATGAAATTAAACCATGATTGTTGAACGACGCGGATTAAGTGTTATTGTGTAGTAAAATATAACATATCCTTAAAGTTATTTTATATTGAAAATCCCATTCCGAATCTAAAACAGAAAAGGTGACAACCTGCGGCTATCACCCTTTCTTAACATTACCTGAACTTAACTAATTGGCACTTCATGTTTAACCGGTTCTTTACCCGGTATAACAGGCAGGCTCACCTGTAGTACGCCATCTGCATATTTCGCAGTGATGCCTTTAGTATCAATTGAATCATTCAGGGTAAACGTGCGCGCAAAGGCGCCGCG
>JBGTIL010000320.1:0-17657 GCA_041745695.1 Chitinophagaceae bacterium
GCCTGGGTAATGCTGATAGTGTGTATACCCGCCTGCTGCAGGGCAGCCCGTAAAGAATACGAGTTGGATTCGTACACCTGTCCTGCAGACAGGGGCCGACCGGGCGCCTGCAGTTCATTACCAGTAACGATGATGCTTACCGAGGGCAGCGGGTATACAAAAACATGGGCTTCTCCCAATCCCGCCAAAAAGCCAATGGCAGCCGGCGACAGCAACGCCCCCTGGAGCATTGCCACACTTCCCGCAACGGCTTCTGAACCTTTGGCGCGCACGTTGCTGCCACATTTTAAACCCGCATCCTCTACCGAGAGCCTATCGTTGGAATGCGCAATTTTTTCCTGCATCACTACGGTGTCGGCGCCTGCAGGCACAGGGGCACCGGTAAAAACACGAGCGGCTTCACCTGCCTCAATCTGAAAGGTTTGGCTGGTGCCTGCAGCCATCTCTCCAACTATCTTTAAAGGAAGGTCTCTGTCGGCGAATCGAAAGGCATATCCATCCATGGAAGATTGTGGAAAGGCGGGAATGTCCCACTGCGCAACTACATCCTGCGCCAGCGTGTAATTAGCTGCCTGCGCCAGGAGCACACAAACAGGAGGCAGGGCCTGGATGTTTTGCGCAATAAGCGTTTTTGCTTCAGCAACGGAGATCATGGAATGGAGAACGACTTTGTTTGGTGAAAATAAAAAAGAAGCAAGTAAACCTTAGGAATTAGTTCGGGCTCCTTGTTTTCATCTCCCTATTAAGTACGCTTAGCTGCAGCAGCACCAAACGATCAACCTCCGATGGTGATCATGCTCCTGTTGTGGAGAGAACCGGCTTCCAGCATTTCGAAAGTTTCCGGGAACTGCCCACCCAGGCTTTTTGCTTTGCTCCTGATAGACGCATGTATCAGGGGCAGTACATCTGTTCCCTGGCGTAAAGGAGTAAGCAGATCGGTCTCGCCGTTGGAGAACAGGCAGTTTTTTAGTTTACCGTCTGCGGTCAGGCGCATGCGATTGCAGGTAGAACAGAAAGGGGCACTCATTGTGCTGATGACGGCAAATGATCCTGCATGCCCGGGTACGGTAAAATGTTTGGCCGTATCGTTTTCATCGCCCTGCAGGGGCAGAAATGGAAAGCGTTCACCCACTACCGTTAGTATTTCATGAAGAGAGAAAACTTTGTTGCTTGTCCAGCGGTTGCCACTAAAAGGCATAAATTCTATGAACCTCACCTGCAGCGGGATGTGGGTGGTCCAGGAAATGAAATCATTGATCTCGTCATCATTAAAATCTTTCATCACTACAACATTTATTTTTATGTTGAAGTTGTGGTGCAGTAACAATTCGATATTACTGCGCACCTGGTGAAACAGATCGCGGCGGGTGGTTAACAGAAACTTGTCAGGCTGCAGGGTATCGAGGCTTATATTAATCGTATGGATATTGGCGTCTTTCAGTTGCGGCAGCATTTCATGTATTCGTGTGCCGTTGGTAGTGATGCATAATTCTACGGGCAATTTGCCCAGGGCAGCAATGATTTGTGCGGCATCTTTTCGCACCAGTGGCTCGCCGCCGGTAAGACGGATTTTTTTGACACCCTGCGCTACAAATATTTTTGCGAGAGATTCTATTTCGAGTGGCTGCATGAGGCGTGAGGCAGGCGTAAAATCGTAATCTTCTTCCGGCATGCAGTAAAAGCAGCGCAGGTTGCAGTTATCGGTAAGCGAAATGCGCAGGTAATTATGTATGCGGTTGTAATTGTCTACTATCATGATTATAAACCTTAACTGAACGAAACAGCTCGGATCGGTAATTAATCTTCAGCACCGGACAATAAAAGTAAACCGGAATAATCTTCTTCTGTGTCTATATCGATATTACCTTTTGAAAATTGTACAGTGGCCACATCTTTTGCTGAGCCTTTTACCAGTGCTTTAGCGCCTTCTTTGCCTTTCAGGTGGAGCAAGTCGCGCTGATATTTCTCGTCGAACAGAACCGGTGTGCCCATGCTGCCGGCATAGGCGCAGGCAACAATGCCTTTTCCGGTGTCCCTTTTTCTTTTGATCATATCCCTGAAAAGGGCGGCAGACACAAAGGGCTGATCGCACACGGTGATGAGGAAGTTCGTGACTGACTGCAATTGAACCATCTTTTCTACGCCAGCCACAATGCCCGATGCCATCCCTTCGAGCCAGTGCGCATTGTACACAATTGTAACCGCTCTGTCAGCAAGCGAAACAGACACTTCCTCTGCACCAGCACCTGTAACTACAACCACCGCGCCGGGCTTCGCCTGCAGGGCTTCATCTACAGCATGTTGCACCAGTAATTTGCCGCGGAAGGTTAAAAGCTGTTTGGGCCTGCCCAGCCTCGACGAATTGCCTGCAGCCAGTATAATGATACCTGTTTGATGCATCAGGTAAGTCTTTGCTGGGCGGAGCGCTGGTGAATAGATGCTTCCTGATCTCTCAGGGGTTTACCTCCTCTTGCAGAGAGTACGGCTTTGATTTCGGCTATGATGGACAGGGCAATTTCTTCGGAGGTTTCGGCCCCGATATCAAGGCCTACCGGGCTGTGGATGGAGGCACGCTGGCGGGCGGTGAGTTCCGTTCCTTCTGTTTGCAGGTCGGTGAGCATACGTTCCATTTTTTTCTTCGGACCGAGTATACCTATGTACCGGCAGTTCTGCAGGAGCAACTCTTTCAGGAGGGCGAGGTCGTAGTTGTAGTTGTGCGTCATGAGCAGAAACACGGTCCGGTCGTCTATGTCCACTTCACGCAGTACTTCACCGGGTTTTGCCACCAAAACTTTATTGGCTTTGGCGAAGCGCTGGAGGGTAGCATGTGTTGAGCGTCCGTCAACAACGGTTGTTTGCCAGCCAAGGATAGCGGTCATGTGAACCAGTGGCTGTACATCGTTTCCGGCACCGGCGATAATTAATGCAACTGGCGGAGGGATAAATTCTATAAACGCGTTCAGTACCTGTCCGTTTGCCTGGTAGGTTGTGATGTTGGATGACTGATCATCAAAGACTTTATGGGCATCGATAGTAATTACATCTTTCAGGCTGCCGGTGAGGGAGGTTTTGATTGCCTCTGTTCGAAAGAGGAGGCTGGTGCCTGGCTGAGCAGTGTCTCCCAGCGAAAAAAGGGTCACGAGCACGGCGTTCTTTCTAACGGATGTGAGTTGCCTCAATAACTGAATGGGGTTTGCTTCCTGTTGCTCCCGCACGGGTTCAAACAAAATATGTACAATGCCATTACAGCCCAGCTGAACGCCAAATTGTGCATCGTCTTCGTCGGTGGTATCGTAGGTAACGAGTTTGTTCTGCCCTTGTGAAATGGCAAGTAGGGCTTTTCGCAGGGCGTCACCTTCGAGGCAACCACCACTGATGGCCCCCGTGAGCTGACCATCGTCGGTTACGAGCATGCGGGCACCGGGTCTGCGGTAAGAAGAGCCTTCTACATGTACAACCGTGGCCAGGGCAGATCGTTGACCAAGGGATGCTGCATGGGTATAGGCATTTAGTATGTCGGTGATTTCTTTCATGGAGCTATAACCTCGATGAGTTGTTGAGTATGGCAATTTACTGCATCCATCCATCAACTGATCTTTTCACCCGGACGTTATGGGTTCCAACGGTACTCTTTCTAACGCGCATACCTGATTTTAACTCTCAATTCTTCAACACATAAGGTATCTATTCTTCTGTGAAGCATACGATGACAGTTGGGACATACCAGAGCCAGGTCGTCCAGCGTAGTAATGGTTTCTACTTTAAAGCTTGCAAGCGGGGTTCTGTGGTGACATTCAATGTACCCCTTCCCGATTTCTCCATAAAATTTATGAAAATCAAATACACAAGCCTCGCATTCCAGCTGCCCCAAACGGTTCATTGCCTGTTTCTTTTTTAATGCAACAATTTCTGTAGCGCGTTCGCGTACCTTATGCGAAGCTTTCTCTGGTTAGCATTAGCAAAATTCACTTCATCTGTTCTACTTCTCCTGATGAAGCCGTAAACGCCTCCATGAGCTTCATCACATCAACTCCCTCATCAGCGGTACAAGGATTAGCAGCGGTGCCCCAAAAATACGATACCACTTTTTGTATCATAGGTTGCTGAACATGGGTCAGGGGTTCAAAATGAAAAACATGTTCTTCTCCTTTTGATTGAAGTACGACCGGTTGCTGGTCGAATACGCTAAAGCGAATGGTTCCGCCTGTGCCGATGATCTCGCAATGATCTCGTTTTTGTGAAGGGGATGTAAAGCACCAGAGTCCTGTAAAAAGAACGTTGTTATCAAACACCACCTGGCCGCTGACTGTATCATCAGCACCATACAAGCCGGCGGCATTGAATGAAGTTCCTGATGCCCGGTTTGCCTTGCCAAAAAAGAAGCACATGAGGTCGAGCTGGTGCGGCGCCAGGTCGTGAAACAAACCACCGCCTGATAATGCCGGATCCAGGCGCCAGGGCTCCTCTGTTTTTGCGATCATTTGCGAATGATGCGGTTGAAAGAACTGGAGGTTCACCAGCCGCACTTCCCCGATGGCGCCCTCCTCCAATAACGATTTAATCTTTAAAAACAGCGGTTGTTCTCTCCTGTAATGTGCAACGGATAATTTGACGCCGGTACTCTGCGCAGCAGCACTCATTCGCTCAGCCGCTGCCGCAGTGAGCGCCATTGGCTTTTCTACATACACCGGCTTGCCCGCCTGCAGTGCTTCTATTGTATAGGCTTCATGTGAAGATGGTGGGGTAGCTATATAGATGGCATTTACACCAGGATCATTGATTAGCGCGGTGGCCTCGCTATACCATTTTTCTACGCCGTGCCTTTGTGCATAGTCTTCTGCTTTAGAAGCATCGCGGCGCATGACAGCCACCAGCTTTGAGTTGGGTACTTTACTAAACGCCGGACCGCTTTTAATTTCGGTAACATTCCCGCAACCAATAATACCCCAGTTGATTATTTCAAGCTTCATGATGAGCAAAACTAGTGATACATCCTGGAGTGGATGAGCGCAGTTTTAATCGCCATCGAGCCCTGGCTGCCAGGCGTTTACCGGATGAACACCAGACAGACCAGATCGCACCATAAGTTGTCGATTACTAATCTCATTGTTTTGAAGAAAGCTGCCCTTGTGATGTGCAGGGTAGCAACCGCTCATGCATCGATCATAAAGAACCTTTAGCAGGTCATTGGCAAGGTGAACGACTGCTGTCCAAATGCCTGCATAACCCCTTACAGTAGGTACTTCACATGACGGAATGGCGCTTTGTGAAGGCAGGATAACCTTTGTTCTATCGCTTCAATGACTCACGGTTGCTGCCTAAAGCTAATGAGTTGAACATATATTCTTCACCCCTCCTGTTACAAAGCGCATGTTGCGGGCATGTGCCTTTGTACATCTACCAATGTTTAATTAGAACGCTTCTTATAAAGATCATAAAACCTGTTCTCAGAAAAGAACAATAGAGTGTCCTAATTAACTAATTGTACAGGATACATTTCTTTGTTAAAGAAGATACCATCATAAACTAAATTCCACGGAATTTTCGCAACGCCGGTTGGAATGGTGAAGTGTGTCGGTGCTTTCATTAGAAATGACTTCTCAGGACGACCATACCTGTCGTTATATTGTTTGAAATCAACAAACCCATAAGAAATATATTCTGGGATCCAACTTTCCAGCCCGTTCTTATTGGGCACTTGAATCTGAAAAGAGTTTTGCCATAGTCGTCCTGCAGTTCCTTTGTATGACGCAAATCCAAGAACGTATGTCTTTTCAGCTAACACAGGGTCTTTTGTAAAATGAGTGCCCATGTTTTTGAAAATCACCTGATCGAAATTCTTGCGATTACTTTTTATCTGGTCCGTATATTTCATAATATGAGCGTTGGCAGCCCAAACAATAATCTTTTCTTTATTGTATTTTTTGGTGACCAAAAATTTCAGGTTGTCCGACATCGATTTATCCCTGTTTAGATTTGAATGATTATTCAGAGAAATTAGGTTATCAATGATTACGCTCCAGTAGGACGAATCCTTATTTCCCAGTAGTGACTCTTTGATTTTTGCGAGACCGTCTTGTAACATTATTGACTTTTTCGTAGTTGTAATCAACCTTTGTAAAGAGTCGAGAAATGTTCGATAATGTGCATCATCTGAGAATTTTGCAGTTAGGTTATTAGTGGTGAGGTATGCGTTTACATCAGATGTTAGCTTACTAGAACTATAGCTAAGTGAAAGCTGTGAGTCGAATCCTGTAACCTGTAAAGGATTCTCTGTTTGAAAGCTGTTAGGAATGTATGTTTCGAATAAGTATTTGCAGGCGTCGCTGCGTGTCCAGTAGGAAAAAATATTTCCCTTTAAAAACTGGCGGATAGACTCGGGCTGTTTCGATGCCTCATCCCAACCTTTAGTCAGCCCATAAAAATCGCTTTCAAAAGCCAGTACATTAAAACCTTTCTTTTCATGCAGGTATTTTATAAGCCGGATTTTAGCGAGAAATGCAGGTGCATCACCATGATCCTGTTCTCCCAGCATCACTACTTGTGCGTCACTGATTGCTGCTCCAATAGGTTCTAAATCATTATACTCGGTTGACAGTGTATCTATGTTGGAGATGAGTTTGGTATTTTCGGCAACATATTTTTTAATGTCCTGGGCAAAGACGCTTAAAGAAAGCAAACAATGAAACGCAGTGAATAGTAAAAGTCTCATACATAAGTTAGTTAGATTAAAGTATAAAGAATGCACCAGTGTAATATTACAGGCTTTGAGAAAAATTTCAGCGTCAACGTTTTTCATCTGTCGATGTCGGTACAAGGTCTGGGGCATTGCCTGCAATTATTTAGCAGTAGTATCTTTTACAAATCACTATACCCCCCTGCAGCCCAGCGCAGGCGCACCATAGCCTGTTGAATCTTGGCGGCTAGTGTGAGCTCTTTACGCAGCCCTTCAATAGTTTTGGCTTCCCGCGCATTGATCAGGAACAGAGAACTTTCGCCATTGGCAAATCTTGTCTCCTCGCCCCTTTGCAACACGATGTAATTAAGCACCAGCTTTTGTTGCTGCTGGTATTGCACGCCTGTTTGCTGCCACTCTACATAGAATTGTTTTACCTTATTTTGAACGATCACTTGCTTAGTAATTTGCGCCAGTCTTGTTTGTTCGATTTTTAGGTTGGCAGCCCGGTACTCGCCGCGCCCTTCCGAGAAACGAAGCGGCATGGAGAAAGCTAGTCCGAAACGATAATTGTTCTCAAAGAAATTAGGGGTAAACGTTTTAGAAAAATCTCTGTCCAGGCTATTGTACTTTGCCCTTACCTCTGGTAAAAGAGATTGAAATTTCAACCGCTTCTCAATGCCTAAGCCTCTGAGCTTATAATCGTATTCCAATAAAAGCGGCTGCGTTCTTGCCTGGCTCAGCAGCGCGTCGAGCTGCAGTGGTGCCTGGGGTTCCGGTGTATCGGGCACTGCATCTTCGGGAAGCTCATAAGCCAATTCATCATTGCTCCACAGGTAGGTAGAAAGCTGCAGTCTGCTTTTTTGCAGCAGCATGGCGGCTTCGGTTTCCTGTTGTTCCAGAAACTGAATTTGCGTGGCTGCTTCCACTGTATCAATAGCGGGACGGTCACCCAGGCGGTGCGTTGTTTTGACCATAGCAAACCGTATCCCTGCATTCTTCACCGATGCCTGTATCACCTCCAGCACCCGGTGCTGCTCCCACCAATCCCAGTATGCGAGAACGGCCTCTGCTATCAGGTCGTTGAGTGCAGCTCTTCTCACTACCTCTGATTGGTCTTTTAAGATCTTGGCTCCTTGCAGCGCAGCACGGCGCTTGTCTATGATTAAGTTTTGTACAAGGGGTAGAGATACACCAAGGTAATTGATAGTGCCTTTTGTTTCTTCCGGATTAATACGTCTACCACTCACCGTTTCTCTTCCGGCATGAACGTCTATTCCATACCAGGTAGGAATTTTTAATTCACTCGATTGCTGGTTGTAGTAAGTAATGCCATCAAAATCTTTTCGGGCGTTGTTTATGCTTACCGTTGGGTCGAAGGCGCCGCGGCTTGCAGTAAGGTTTGCCGCTGCAATGCGAACGTCGAGGGTTGCCTGCTTTGCTACCGGGTGAAACTTTCTCACCACTTCAATGAGGTCTTTTTCCCTGAATAGTTTTTGGGCATGGCTAGAAAGAGAAAGAGACAAGACCGCAAACAATATCATTCCTTTCATTTTTTGCTTTCCTCCTTTTTGGGCTTGTAGTAATCGGGTGGGAAGGAATTGATATTGCGCCACAACTCGTACCACAGCGGAACGTTCTTTAACAGTCCTATGCCATTAGCGCCTGTGCCCATTCTTAGTTCTTTTGGCCAGGTTCTGTATTGCTTGTCTTCTTTTACTAACAATTTGAATTTACCATTCACACTCACATCGCCCTCAACGGCCGATACGATGCCCTGGTAGGTACCATACGATGCCTCGGGCCACCCGCTGAAGACAATAGCTGGAAATCCGTCAAAAAGAAAACGTACTTTTTGTCCTGTTGCCACCAGCGGCAGATCTACCGGTCGTACATACATTTCTACGGCAAAGTCGATCTTGTCGGGTACGATGTGTACGAGCATTTCACTTTCTTTGATTATCTCGCCGATGCCTGTATTTCTTGCCTGTACAATTTGTCCACTTTGGGGTGCTATGATATAATACATACCGTTGCGAATGGCATAGGAAGCGTACTGGTTTTGCAGTTTGGCGATGTCGCCCTGCCCGGTAGCAATGGAAGATTGTGAGCCAAACCGGTCGCTTTCGGCCTTTGAAACTTTCTCATTGTATTCCTGCTGAATGGAGCTTCTTTCTATTTGTATAATACCCAGTTCCTGCCGGGCTGCGTAATATTTATTTTCGGCACTGATCTTTTTCGCCATTGCTGTTTGATAGCCCTGGTTGCGGCTTTCGAGTTGGGTGAGCGAAACCAGGCCGCTGTCGTGCAAAGCCTTCTGGCGGTTATACTGGAGTGAGGCTATATTCCACTCGTTAACAGCTGCTACCACTTCCATGCTGTCTGATTGCAACTTTACTTCTGCCTGGCGGTATTTGTTGGTTAACTGTCCCAGCTTTGCCTGCAACATCGCCCGCAGTGCTTCTATTTGTGTGGCTGTAGCGGAAATTTTATTTTCGTAAGAAGCAACCGAAGTCTGCTTCGCTGTTATTTGCTCGGCAGTGCGCTGCAATAATTGGGGGTCGAGGTAATCGGCTTTGATCTCAGACAGTTGGGCCAGGGTATCTCCTTTCTGTACATAGTCGCCTTCCTTGATAAACCATTTTTCTATGCGCCCTCCAATGATGGTGTTGATTTGCTGAGGACGTTGCTCCTGTTTGAGGGCCGTTACAGTTCCGGTAGCTCGTATGTTCTGCGTCCAGGGTAAGAACAAAATTATTGTTAGGAATACCAGCAGTAAAAGAAACCAGGTTTTGATCCGGTTTTTATCATTTTGCCGATACACATGGTCGAAAGCGGTAAAGTGTGGTGTGTGCATGATGGCGCTATTAGGGCTGAAGTGAAATGGTTTGATGGCAGCGACTGGCAAAGGAAGCGTCGTTTGTGGCGATCACTACGGTGGTATTTTCTAATTGAAGCAGCAGGTTTTGAATGTTTGTTTTGTACTGCGCCTCGATACCCTGCCAGGGTTCTTCCATCACCAGCAACTGTGGCTTATGTGCCAGTGCCCGCAGCAGCAATATTTTCTGAATTACGTTGCGGGGCAGCCGTTTGCCGGTAGGGTCCAGGTCGGTATCGTAGCCGGTGGGAAGGGAAGAAATGAAGGGTTGCAAACCCATTTCCTGGGCCAGGCTTTCTATATGGTTTTTGTCCAGGTCGTTCCTTCCCATGCTGATATTTTCCCATAGGGTTCCATGAAAAATATTTTCCTGTGGAAAGAGCATACCTGTGGTTTTACGAAGCGACTCCAGGTTATAGTTGCCTATTGGAATGTTGTTGACAGAAAGTGAGCCGGTAAAGTTTTGATACACCCCGAGGAGCAGGCGCAACAAGGTGGATTTTCCTGATCCGTCATTTCCTATGATGGCTGCCTTTTCACCGGGGCTGAGGGTAAAGGAAAGGTTGGTGAAGGTGGGTTTACCGACCTCGTACTCGAAGCCCAGTGCCTTGGCTTCTACCGTGAGACCTTTAGTTGATGACAGGGCGTAGCTGCCCCAGGTTTCAACTGGTTTATCGGTAAGTTTACTAACTTTTTCTATGGCGGTGAGTACATCATACACGCTATCAAGGTTGACGATGGTTTTTTCTACGGCATTGATGACAGTGATAATAATGATCTCGGCGGCTACAAACTGGCCAATATTGATTTGCTGGTTCAGCAGGAGTGTTACTCCTACAATGAGCATAGCGGCAGTGATAGCTACTTTGAAAAAGATGAGTGTTTTGTATTGGAACAGAAGCACGCCAAAATGTTTTGTTCGGGCCTGCAGGTATTGTATGGTTTTTTCATCCGTCTTCTTTAAATGCAGACCAGAATCGGCTGCAACTTTGAACGATTTTATCATGCGCGCCATTTCTTCAAGCCATGCTGCTACCTCGTATTTGTGTCCGCTCTCAGCCAAAGAACTTTCCAATCCTTTGCTGCCGGTAAAAAACAGGATGAGCCAGAGCAGGAGGAGGAGCAGGATGCCAAAGACAATGAAGAACGGGTGGTAAAAGGATAGCAGCACCAGTCCGAAAAGGATCTGGATCATTGCCGAGGGTATGTCGAGCAATATTTTAGAAAGACTTTTCTGCAGTGAAGCCGTGTCGAAGAAGCGGTTCACCAGTTCCGGCAGGTAGAGTGCATCTATTTGTTTCAGGTCGAGTTTAGGGATGCGGTCGGCGAAGGCAAAAGCATAGCGGGCAAAAATGCGCTGTTGAATACGTTCAATGACGCGCATTTGCCCTACCTGTACCATACCTGTAAAAAATACAGCGGCTACAAGAATAGAGATGAGCACTACAAGGGAAGCAGAGAGCATGCCACCCAGTACAAAGCCTATAATAGCCTGGATGCCTACTGGCAGCGAAAGTTGTATCAACCCGCCGAGTATGGCAAAGAAATAAATAGCAGTAATATCTGATCTTTCCTGCTGCACAAGGTTCCATAGCCTTGTTGCAGGACTTGTTGCGTCTTGCATAAATGATACCTGTTAGTTGAATGAATAGGGGATTAGGGTTTAACAGGCAGGGTCGGGTGGAGGGGTCTGCTTAGTGAGTGCTGGCCGGGGATAAATGCGGGGTTGGTGTACATTGTAACCAAAGATAAGAGAAGGGGAAGCGAGCGGTTTTTTATAAGTGTGTAAGGTGAATTCTTTGCTTTCTTTTTTCCCTTCTTTGCCTTCTGCTTCAGGGTCTTCACAGTCTTGAATGAGTGCATAGCCTGCGTCGGATACCTTCAATTCACCCGGAAGGGTGGTCAGGCACATAAGGGACAACAAAAGAATGGCAATGAACTTTTTCATTTGACTGCGCGAAGGTCAGGCTAAACAGCCACTTTTTTCTGGAAAGTAGCGGTTTAGCTATATAATATAGCTGTGAGCTATATATAAAAATGATGGCTCCGCCGTATTCAATCCTGCGGAGGCGCAACGCTTTGAAGAAAGAAGTGTTTTCTTTGAAAGAAAAATATGCCCGGACATATTATCAGGCATTACCGCGAAGTGAAAAACTTCTCTCAGAAGTACGTGGCTTCAAAGATGGGCATTTCGCAAAATGCATACAGTAAGATTGAAAATAACATCACGCAGTTAACGGTGCATCATGTTAAGGAGTTGGCTAACATACTGGAGGTACCGATCACCCACTTTTTAAAGGATGATTTTGAAATACACAAGCCCGTTGCTATTCCGCGGGCAGCCACAAAAACCGACCTGGTTGAAATGGTGCAGGCATTGAATAAAAAGCTGGAGACAAAAACTGCGCACAAGCACGAAAGCTATATCGTGGTGATGTCGCTGATAGCCGCGGCCGATCAGTCGCTGAGTTTGGTGCATTGAGGGGGTGGGTTTTAAAGGGAGTAGGGATTGAGAATTTCGAAAAAGTTTCTGATTCTAAAATTATTCCGGATTCAACGGTACTAATGAAATCTATTTATTGAATGGAGCCAGTTGAATTCGTCACGCAGTGCGTGACTTTTGTCTTGTACAGGAAGGATGCTGCAGGCCTTAAGGTTTTGCGCCAGTAGCAGTAGCACAAGGATTTTTATTGCCTTAGGTGACTGGACCCTGATTAAAAAAACGCGTGTTGTCTTGGTACCTTTTCTGTAGCTCCGGCTGGCTGGACAGTGTGCATTTCTATCGGGCTATTGGGGCAGAGGCAGTGCCTTAGAGGAAAAGATTTAGAAGGATTACTTAATACTGATGCAGAACATTGAATATGTGAAGCTACAATCATGTGAGTATTACTATAACTGCAAATGTCAGTCCTACTGACAAAGAAAAAAATGCTGTCGTTAAAAACCACTTCCTAGATATATTACATCTTTCACGTACTGACTTTTGATAAAGGAGCCCTACCAGTAAAGAATGTATCAAAAAAAAAGGTGTTGTCATATCAAACTCCAGTTCGGTCAGAAGAACAACGATGGCATATGCTACGTTTAAAACAGAATGAAAAAGTGTTAGGGACCAGCCAAGTTTTTTCTTACTCACAAACAACGACAACCCGATTAGTGGGTAGATAATATGAATGCATAATAGTACTTGTAGTTCTGAGTCACGCAGCAACTCAAAAACCGGCATTTTGAACAGCCACACAAAATATGTAGCTGCAGATATAATTAGCAGACTGTTGATGCAGGCAATTATTGTGAATAGAGTTCCAAATCCTGTTTTGTTATTTTCGAATTCAAGTAAAATATTGGACTGGTCATTCATAATAAATCTTTAGCTCAGGGTGGGCTTCATTTCTAGTCATTGCTGTTTATAAACGCACTAGGGTCAATTGAGAGGCCTCGGATCCTATGAATTTTCATTTATAGAGGTTGTTTTAGCACATCTCTATAGGTCTAATATACTTCCGGTTTTTTTAAAGTATACCATCATAAGGATATAGGGAACCTGTAAACAACCACCCGGGTTCCACGCAAGCTGATTATACACCTCACCACGTATTGCAATCAGTCTCTCGTATGATAGTCAACTCTCCCGGAACTTCTTCTATTCAGTCAGCTCACAAGGAGAGGATTAAAGTGGATTTGGCAATTGATTTTCGCAGTTCGGCGAGCCACGGAACGAAACAGGCGTCAAGCAAGTCTTCTGATGCTTTCGTTCCTTCTCTCCATGTCTACACCTCTCTCGTCAAATGGATGTAAACCCGCTGTTAGTTGTTGCGAACTACAAAAGGAGGCATCATAAAACTGCCGTTCATAGCCACTGTCTATAAGTTCATAAAATTAATTGATGTTATTGATGTGTGGTCTTTCTTAGATTTGCTCAGCTAAGGTGATGTCCTATCAGCTTACTCATGAAAAACTGGTAAATAAAAGCTACGTATAACTCTTATAACAATGGAATCAAACGAAATCGGTAAATGCCCTTTTTTAAATGGCACTACAAAACAGAATGTTGGCGGTGGCGGCACCAAAAATCGTGACTGGTGGCCAGACCAACTCAAAGTGAACATCCTTCGTCAGCACGCTTCCTTATCCAATCCGATGGATGAGGAATTTGACTATGCAACGGAGTTCAAGTCTCTTGACCTTGCAGCATTAAAGACAGATCTGCATGCACTCATGACTGATTCGCAGGACTGGTGGCCTGCCGACTTTGGTCATTATGGACCCCTGTTCATTCGGATGGCATGGCATAGCGCGGGTACCTATCGTGTGTATGATGGTCGTGGCGGCGCAGCTGCAGGACAGCAGCGTTTTGCGCCGCTGAATAGCTGGCCTGATAACGTCAGTCTCGACAAAGCGCGCCGTTTATTATGGCCTATCAAGCAAAAGTATGGTCGTAAAATTTCATGGGCCGACCTGATGATCCTTGCCGGTAATGTGGCTTTGGATTCGATGGGCTTTAAAACATTTGGATTCGGCGGCGGCCGGCCCGATACCTGGGAAGCACAGGAAGATATTTATTGGGGCGCTGAAAAAACCTGGCTGGGTAATGATGAACGTTACGCCAAGGGCAAACCCGGGCTGGCTGAGCATGGCGTTGTTTCGTCGGACGAAAATTGGGATGGCAATTACCATGATGCTATGAAACTGGAGGTACCGCTTGCTGCCGCGCACATGGGATTGATTTATGTAAACCCCGAAGGCCCTGATGGCAACCCTGACCCTCTTGCAGCAGCAAAAGACATTCGTGTAACGTTTGGCCGCATGGCAATGAACGATGAGGAAACAGTGGCACTGATTGCCGGTGGTCACAGCTTTGGCAAGACACATGGTGCTGCTCCTTCCGATAATGTGGGTAAAGAACCCGAAGCAGCCGACCTGGCCTCGCAGGGTTTTGGATGGCACAATAAGTTTGGGTCAGGAAAGGGCGCTGATACAATTACCAGTGGCCTGGAAGTTACCTGGACCACGACGCCAACAAAATGGAGCAATAATTACTTTGAAAACCTCTTTGGTTTTGAATGGGAATTGACGAAAAGTCCGGGTGGTGCGCACCAGTGGGAAGCAAAGGATGCTGGTGACATTATTCCTGACGCATTTGATTCATCGAAGCGTCGTAGGCCAACCATGCTTACCACAGATATTTCATTAAGAGTTGACCCGGCGTATGAAAAAATATCACGACATTTTTTGGAAAATCCGGAAGCATTGGAAGATGCTTTTGCCCGTGCCTGGTTTAAATTAACGCATCGCGACATGGGTCCGAAAGTTCGTTATCTGGGTCCAGATGTACCGCAGGAAGAACTGCTCTGGCAAGACCCCATTCCTGCAGTTGACCATGAACTGGCTGATGTGGCTGATATAGCTTCATTGAAAGAAAGGCTGCTTAGTTGCGGGTTAACTGTATCACAACTGGTTTCTACGGCATGGGCTTCCGCTTCCACCTTCCGGGGTTCTGATAAGCGGGGCGGAGCCAATGGTGCAAGAATTCGTTTGGCGCCACAAAAGGGCTGGCATGTAAACAATCCCGTACAACTGTATGATGTGCTGGAGAAGTTGGAAGGCATTCAAAAGGATTTTAACGATAATGCAGGGGGCTTCAAAAAAGTGTCTCTAGCTGATTTGATTGTGCTGGGAGGTTGTGCAGCCATTGAAAAAGCAGCGAAGGATGCAGGGCATATGATCACTGTTCCATTTACAGCTGGGCGTATGGATGCCTCACAGGAGCAAACCGATGAAGTGTCGGTTCATTATTTAGAACCCAGGGCCGATGGTTTCCGTAATTACCGCAACACGAAGAGTGATGTTTCAACGGAAGCATTGTTGATAGACAAAGCGCAGTTGCTTACGCTGACAGCGCCCGAACTAACCGTGCTCGTGGGTGGCTTGCGTGTATTAAATACAAACTTTGACGGTTCAACGCATGGTGTGTTCACTAAAGCTATTGGCCAGCTTAGTAATGATTTCTTTGTCAACCTGCTTGATATGAATACCGCATGGAAGCCGGCAACTGAAGACAAAGAAATGTATCAGGGCTACGACCGTGCAACAGAAAAACCAACGTATACGGCGACCCGTTCCGATCTTGTGTTTGGCTCTAACTCCGAACTCAGGGCCATTGCTGAAGTTTATGCAAGCGCAGATGCAAAAGAAAAATTTGTAAAGGATTTTGTGGCGGCATGGGATAAGGTGATGAATCTGGACAGGTTTGATTTGGTGAAGTAAACGTTTTGTATAACTATTTAAAGGCAGCGGGGAGACTCGCTGCCTTTTTTGTTTTAACGGACTCTTTTTTACGATCTCTCCCACTAGCCGAATCCTGCATGAGTAAGACCGCGAATTATGCTAATCACCGCCCTGTTATTAGTAGCTGGATATAGCGTATACCAAGTTATGCAGCTAGACACAACCAGAAAATTGCTGAACGAACACGCGAAGAAAATAGCCTTGCTTCGAAAGCAACGATCCCCAAAGACAGGCGCTGATAAATCCGCTTCAGAAGATCAACTCAGGTATAGAGTGGTTGCCTTGATCTAATCGAACCACGCTAAAAGGGGTTTCAAGCTGGCATAAACAGGTCTGATTTGATCTTCACCGCTTGAGCGAATCAAATTCTTCATCATTCCCGAACGAGGCCTACTGTTTGAAGCTTGAGGCAACAGTATAACCCAGCTAATCCTGTGACAGCTCCGTAATTCCATCGAGAGCTTCGTCATCATTGCGGGTTAAGCCAAATATGCTTTTTTGTACTTCAAAACCTTCAAGTATATCTAGGATCTGCAGTCTTCTTTCCGATTTTTAAAAAGCTTTTTATTGAAAGTAGCTTTGATGACTGAGCTGCAAATCTCCACCGGCTCTTTCTGGCTTTTACAAACCAATTATATGAAGATAATATCTTCTATAATGGGAACTCTTGCGCACACATCTAGAAAGTTGCAGACCTTAAAATCCCATTAAAATACAAATCCGCTATAACAATTCACTATACCGAACGTCTGATCTATAGACCTGTTTTGATTTTTTAATTCGTACAAAACAAATTTTAGCGATGACAAAAGTAGTTTTAAACATATACCGGCATAAAATTCAAGCTTACCTGTTTTTATTGCTGTTGCTGTCAAGCTGTGTTAAAGAAGCACCCCAGCCTCCACCTGTTTTGTACCCCAATTATCATCAACAACGGCTCGGATCTGCCGCCAGCGATATTCTGAATGATGCAAGATTTAATTCACTTACCATCGAATTAAAGTACATGAAAGGTTTCAGGCCGGACGAAGAGACGATTTATGAGCTCAAAACCTTTATGCAGCGTTATACTTTGAAACCTGGCGGAATAGAAGTGATTGTATCGGAAGTTAATCCAACCGAAAAAAAAGTCTTAAATGTGGAAGATGTTCAGAAAATAGAAGACCAGCACCGTACCTACTTTCCCATAAACAACCGTCTTGCTATTCATGTGCTCATCACTGATGGCAGTCATTCCGATCCGAATCACTTAGGCATGGCCTATCGCAGCACCTCGGCAGTATTGTTTGGGGGAACCATTCTAAAGCACTCTGGCTCTAGTAAACTTCTTTCCAAAAGCGAACTGGAAACATCAGTACTGTTGCACGAAATGGGACATTTAATGGCCTTGGGCATTGCTTCGGAGACTGCCTCCGCCAGGAGGAGTGGCAAGGGTAAACTCGATCACTGCGAAAATAAAATGTGCCTCATGTATCATGCTACGGAAACAACGAACCCGTCTGTGATCAAGCGCAAGGGGAAAATTCCCCAGTTAGACGAGTCGTGCAGGAGACGTTTAGAGCAAGGAGGCGGCAAAAGGCTCCATCCAGATTCCGCGCGGAATTTTTACTTTTTAAGTGGATTTTAAGTTAACCATTTTCAGGGATGGTGTTTCTTTACTTATTATAAACAAGTCATTCCTATTATAGCGAAGTGGTAAAGATTTTACTTTTAGAAGATGATTTTAAATTGGCAACCGAGGTTCAGAATTATCTGGGCCGGCAAGGTTACCAGTGTGAGCTGGTTTACGATGGACTTGTCTTTTTTAAACAGCAA
>JBGTIL010000321.1:0-2924 GCA_041745695.1 Chitinophagaceae bacterium
ATAAAACAATGGTAGGTAACATTTATTGGCTTTGGGATGTAGTGGCATTCGTGTTCTGTCCATCTAATTTTATTAATGAAGTTGGATAGAACTACGATTGGTCAGCAGTTATTCAGCAGCCTCAGGATTACAAAATCAATGCTGCCTGCCATGTCAGGGCTTCCTCCACAAATCGAATTCGGCATTGTCACAACATGTCATTGCTTCGAAAAAGTTTTCGAAATTAAATCCATCATACTTTGAAACTACATCATAAACCTCATCAAACCCCTTTGCTCCTTGTGGAATTAAACAGCCGTCTTCTTCTCCAATTAGAGCTAACCAGACATCAGGAAGCCATGGTCCTCCGTCCGTATTAATCATTTTTATTTCCTTAATATTTTCCCATGAAACCGTTTCGGTTTCTCTTTGAGGATGTTCAACTTTAATAAATTGATCTGTGATTGTAACGGTGTAATTATCTTCAGGATTTTTTGGTTTTGATTTATTAAATAGGTTGTTCAGAAAACTCATACGCGATATTTAATTGTTCAATTTAAGTTGCTAGGCGGAAAGTCAAGCAGCAGAAGAAGAAAAAGAAGAACATTGCGCTGGCTATAAAACATCTTAAGTTTCAGTTTCTAGATTAAATTTTACAGTTTTGCTTTATGAAAAGCCTACCAATAGCCCTGTTAATTCTATTGTCAATTGCGGGTTGCAAAAAAAAAGACCTCGTTGAAGAAAAAAAGTATGAAGTCTCCTTTCACCGCGATGGAATAAAAGAAGAGTTTTCTCCCTTCTTTTGTACGATCCAGCCGCATACAACAATGCCCGGGAAAACTGAATTCATGTTGGCCGCACAATCAATTAGCCAAACGGATCACCTAGGCATTACTATTGTTGTTACTGGAGATCTTCAGGTTGGCCGATATGAGTCAACGACTAGCAATCATACAGTGACTGCCGACTACTTCAAGAACGTAGGGTTGGCAAATGAACGAGATTACACAATTGATCATGCTCCAACAACAGTTAATAGTGCCTTTACCGTTGATATTACAGGTTTAGACTCGAAAGAAGTGAGAGGCACGTTTACTGGGAATTACCTTTACGACAGACCAAATAATGAGTCGACCATTATTACCGAAGGAAATTTTGTAGTAAAAAGAAGCAATTAACAGGAAGAGGGGTGGTAGATCAAAGTCTGTAGCAATGGAGATTGCCTTGCTTTTGCATCATCTCATTTAAACTTAAAAAAAACTTTCCTTGTGGGAAGGACAAAGAAGCCAGATGTGGGTACATTTGGCACAACTATGAAAGAAAACAATTAAAAGTACGAGAGGATTGATAAGGTATAATAAAAGTGGGAGAAAACTTCCGCGTACGCTGTTGGAACAGTTATTCTAAAGTTGTTGTATTTCTTCTCTTCTTCACGCATCTGCAGTCGTTGTTTTGCATGAGGGCTGTTTCGGTTGCGGCATTTGTAGTACTTCTAATCAACTACCGATCCAAAGGTTCCGGGTATGGTATAGCGCAATAACGCGTGGCGCGTATGGCGGTTGTAGGATATATCTTACAATTTTAATGAAACTGCAAAACTCAGGTAGCCAAAGTCTTTATCCTGGAATCTAGCTTGCTGAAAAACATTCGTGTAAGATACTTTTGCGAACCATTTCCTGCGGGTCGTAGGATAATAACCTACACAAGGACGAACCCCAAAATACGCCTTTTCGGAGAAGGTTGAACCAACTGTAGCGGCGATAAAGAGCCTGTCCGTTGGATGAAATGACGGTCCAATATAAACACCTGTCATCACAACAATTTTCTTCATTGGTTCATCAGCCGCGCCAATGCCCTGTCTGTTTATAAGATCGGCGTTGATTTCGAGGGTGGGTGTGACCTGCCTTTTGCCACTGGAAAACCATTGAATACCCAATCCGGCAATGCCAGCCTTATAGAAAGGTCGCTGGTCATAGAGCGTTCTATTAACTTGAACGGAACCAAAGGTCGAGCGTTCTCGTTCAGGCTGACTACAACAGGTGGTAGTTAAAAATAAGAGCAGAATGAAAGAACAAATTTTCATATTTTTTTTATCATGACCACAGTAACCAAACAATTGTTGCATGTTCATTATAAATAGTGGATACGCTTTATGAAGTTCAGCCTTCTACTGTTTAGCCAGTACTGTATAAAGCCAGCAATGCACAGAATTCACCAGTGTGAATTGAAAGTCTGTCCGTACGCAGTGTTTTTAAGTCAAGTACCAGGTCAGCATGTCGCTAAATCTCATATCTACAATCGGGCTGCCAGTCGGGGGAAAGCCGGGCTTTGTTCAAGTCTATTTGCACCATGAAATTAATTGAATACGCCAAAAGGTACAGCAAACGGTAGACTAACAGAGCCAGTGATGCTTCGCCTGGATTAATTTGTCTGTCATGCTGTTGATGCTTCTTCCATCGTCCCGCTACTTCCGCGCAGCCTTATCTGCTTGTCGCACAACTAATATACGTTTAAATAATTTTCACCCGTATTCCGCATTTTGCTTACAAATTCTTGTCTATGTAAGTGTGCAAGGCAGGAAGCGACACGCAGAAAAAATTTTCACCACTTTTCAGTTAAGCAATCATGTACCGATAGATAATTTTTACCGTCGCTTAAAAGAGGGCCTGTGCCAAAGACTGCGGGCATTGTCCGCTGAGAACCACCTGCATTGGTGGTCGTGCCGACTATAAAAAGATAGAAGATACTGTGGATAGACATCTTTATTATCAGATTCATCTGCGCTTTCAAACACCTTATGCAAAAGGATGAAAAAGCTCAGACAAGCTACTGTTGAACCGGTGCTTGGCACTTTAATCAACTTTATGGGCATCAGAAGGATCTGGACTAGACGACTTAAAAATGCCAACAAATTTATGTTGGGTGCCGCCATTGCTTACAACCTT
>JBGTIL010000322.1:0-4092 GCA_041745695.1 Chitinophagaceae bacterium
CGCACAAAATAGCCCAGCAGGGTGCTTCTGGCACCAAAGCCATAACCTCCCGCGAGTGGACCGATACCACCGGCTTTCAGTTTAACGATAACAGGATTATTGATACCGTCCGGGCTGGCATAAGAAGACGAAGGACGTTTAATGTTTAGCGGCGATCCGTTCCAGGCCGTACCGAGGTCGACGAACTGAACCAGTTGAAAGTTCCGCAGCAGGGCGTTGTTGATGGGTCGATTTAAAAGGGTACTGAAAACTGGCATCCGGACCTCACTATTAAACACAAGAGAATTGTTACCATTGGCAATATTCTGCGTGAATCCCCGCAGGTTCACAGCCAGTGCCTGGTAGGCATAATTGGCAGATCTGTCGGGCTGATTATTTGGGTCGAAGTAACGGTAAGTGCCATCATCTTTTTGGTTGTTTCTGGGCGTTAACCAGCCATCAACACCACCTAGATAGTAAACAACTTTTTGTCTGCCCCAGGAGAAGTCGCCACCACCCCGCACCGCCCAGATAACATTGCGGTAGATAGGTAAGTAGTAACGGGCATCAAATCCGGCATTGAAAAGGAACCTGTCCTTCGTGGTGATCTTTCCTCCGCCCATTTGTCCATACATATCTGAATAAACCTTCCAGCGCAGTCCATTCCAAATATTGGTGGTGCGGTTGATCGCGTTGTCGTGCACGTACTCCAGGGAAAGTTGTCCGTAAGTTTTCCGGCGGTCGGGGGTAATGAGGGCTTTTTCCAGTTGCGTGGTTGAAACGCCCTGTCCACCCCTGGTAAAGGCAGTAAAAATATCGCGGTCGAACCTCGGTCCTACGCGAACCCTGAGGCTCCTCACCCTGTCGAATGCAAAGTTGATCCGGGCAAGATAAAAATTAGATATCCGCTTCACCAGCTGGTCGTCCTGGCTCAGCGCGGTGTTGATGGTATCAATATAATCCTGCGACGAAGTGCGGTAATAAGTGAAGCCCAGGTCTATGCGCTTGCGCAGATTCGTAGCTTCAAATAAGATGTCATTGTCTTTAAGGTTCGGTGCCAGCCGGAAGCCTCCTGAGATTTTATAATCCTCAAAAAGATCTACGGTACCTACGCGTACCAGGCCGTTGATATCGTTGCCATTGGAAGGCTTGATGGGACCCGATCCGTTGGCATAGGGCTGAAACCTGTTTACTGCCAGTGCTGTATTATTCAGCCCGGCAACTACGTAATCGTTAAAGAACTTTGGTGGCTGGTAGGCGAATACCTTTGCTTTTTGAAGGATGGATTCTTCTCCGATCTCGGTAGACTCAAACACCTTACCCAGCTGGGAGCTGTCTTTCGGTTCTGTACTGAATTCTGTTTGAAAGGGATTACTGGCTGCTGCTGTATCCGATGTATCATCGGCCGCCATAGGTATGCCTCCTGCTACCTTGTTCTGCGTAACGATCTTTCTCATGTACTCGGTGGGCCTAACGGTTACATTGCGTCTGCGCAAAGTATTTTCGTCTACACGTAGGCGGTAGAGGAATTTAAAATCTCCCTGCCTTGTCACTTCACTCACCAGCGTATTGTCGCCAGCAGTACGTGTTTCCAGGAGCCCGCTTCCATAATTGGTTAATGGGAAGGTGTAGGACGAATCATTGGAGGTTACAAAATACCCTACCGAATCAATGTCTGTTTTATTCCATTCCTTGAGCAGGCTGTCCACTTCTGCAACCGGTGGATTGCGCAGAATCTCATCGCCGATGAAAACGAGCGTGTCCAGTCCGGCTTTTTCGGTTGTGAAGAAGCCAGCGTAGCGGTTATTGATACCACTTTCGTCGGAGACAAAAGTAAAATGCGATGTGTTATACTGCGAAGGGAACCGTGCGTTGCCGAATTTAATATTGCTCAGTTGCGACACCTGCTTGAATTCGCTTTTGTTCCAGTTGTCTACCAGGAATATATTGTAGTGAGGGGAAGGTGAAGCAGTATCAGAACCCACTGCCTGGGCAGAAGGACGATTGCTTGAAAAAAGTATTCCTGTTTTATTTGGAAAAGCCACGAACGAAGCATCAAGATCGTCGTAGATATCGTTGGTGATTTGCTCTGCTGTGCCTTTTTCAATGTTGTAAACAAAAATGTCTGTTTGTCCACTCTTAACTGCACTTAGAATAAGTGTATTGGAGTTGAGCATGTACTTCATGTCCTGCACCTGGTCGAACTGGGTGAGCTCCTGCTTCACCGCCCGAAAGCGGTTCACGGCATCATAAACAAAAAGCTTCAATTTTCCTTTTTCACTATATATCACTGCCAGCCTGGTGCCTTTGCCATCCCATGCGAGAATAGGATAGTTAGGGTTTACCTCGTCTTCGCGGGTACGCACTCCATATTGCAACAACACTTTGCGGTTAACAAAATTTTCATTCAGCACCACACTGTACTTTCCTTGTTTGAACTCAACAACGGCATATGTGAAACTGCGGGGGAGGGGGTTGGCGTTAAAACGTATGAAATCTTTTTTACCTATTTCTTCCGAGATCGCCAATTGCCCCTTAGGTACGATGCGCCTTCCGCGGATGTCTTTATAATACAGGGCAGACTGCTCAGTCATGAAATCCTGCAGGACTGACTTGAATTTTTTCTTTGCAATTTTTTGCGATGCGTTGTTCAGGTTACGATAGATGCGGGAGAGATACAGGAGGTAAGTTGTCTTGCTTATTCCGTATTTGTTACCGAAATAATACCAGAATGCATGCCCTGCCAGGAGGGGCTTTTCAAAGGCAAACTGGTAAAAGTTATTATAACGGCCACTCAGTAAAGCGCTTTTCAGCTGATCGTCGAGGTCTGTGCTCCAGGTTTCTCCTGCATAGGCAATGTACCCGTCTGTTAGCCATTTGGGAAGATCGAGTAAGGTTTGATTAGCTGCCATTTCGCCGAGGTCGTCGCCAAACAAAATGTTTTGTACCAGCACACCGGCAATCCCCTGTCTTACCTGCCTGCGCAGGTTGTTGTGGTTGGCATCGAAATAAAGCAGCATCTTGTTGTTGACCAGTTTGGTAACCCCGCCACTATTTTGCCAGTCGATGCCCATACCAATGTTCGACTGCTGCATCTCATCGAAATTGTTGTACAGCGCGATGTTGATCCGGCGCTGTAATCCAAATTCAACGAACTCTTCTAATTGGGGCAATTCCTGCTCCGCAACCTGTGCTACGTATTTGCCTAATTCGAGGCCATCCTGACTGAAATACGTATTAAAATTTTCTGTTTGATAATAGCGCCAGTTGAATTTTTGGTACTGAACCCTATTCTTACCGAACTCAACTGCACTTACCTGGGCGTGTGTATAGATAGATAGAGAAGAAAAAGTAAGCAATAGCGGTACGATCCTTCCAAAAACTTTTTTCATATAGTGTGATTCGTAATTCGATAAGAAGCTGATGATTAGAAAGTAATTTGCAATTAAAAATACAAAAAAGCTGCATGTTAACCGTCCAACCTTTCACCTTCAATCCGCTCCAGGAAAATACGTATGTGGTGTATAACGAAAAGAAAGACTGTTGTATTATTGACCCCGGCTGCTATTTTACTGCAGAGCAGTCGGCTTTGAGCTTGTTTATTGAACAGAACCACCTCAAGCCACTCTATTTATTAAACACGCATTGCCACCTCGATCATATATTCGGAAATGCCTTTGTGCATAAAACCTTTGGTCTCGTTCTCCACCTGCATGCTTTGGAGGAACAGGTATTGGCATTTGGAGCGCTATCAGGCGAAAAATGGAATCTTCCTTTCGAGCCCTATGACGGTCCGTTAAGTTTTATAAATGAACACACGCAGATTGCGCTGGGCGATGAGACACTGACAGTACTTTTCACCCCGGGACACTCGCCGGGCAGTGTGTCTTTTTACAGCAGCGCCAACAATTTTGTCATCAGCGGGGATGCCCTGTTCCAGGGAAGTATAGGCAGAACCGACCTGCCCGGAGGCAGTTTTGAAGTGCTTGCCCAAAGCATCAGGGAGCAGCTGTATACACTGCCCGATCAAACGGTCGTTCATTCAGGTCATGGCCCTCTTACAACCATTGGCGAGGAGAAAAAACATAATCCCTACGTCAAGAGCCTTTAGTG
>JBGTIL010000323.1:0-8780 GCA_041745695.1 Chitinophagaceae bacterium
GTTCGCTTTTGTGATTGCGCTTTTCTTTGGCAAACTCATTACTGCGCTTTTCCTTTTGATCGATGATGTCCGCCGCGGTCTCCAATGGACCGGACAAAAAATATTCTCTAACGGGGAATCGGGCTTGAACGGTGCGCAGGAGAACGGCATCAGCCGCTCTGTTTTTTTGAGTTGGCTTGGCCTGGCTGTAGGTGGAGGATTATTTGGTTCCCTGATTTATGGGTTCTCAAATAAATACAATTACGGGGTAAAGAAATTATCGCTCGCTTTTCAAAATCTACCGTCGGCTTTTAAAGGACTTAAGATTGTGCAGATCTCCGATGTGCACAGCGGTTCTTTTACAAATAAGCTCGCCGTGCAGCAGGGCATTGATAAAATTCTGGAGTTACAACCCGATCTGATACTTTTCACCGGTGACCTTGTAAACAATAAAGCAGAGGAGATGGAGGAGTACATAGATGTGTTTAGCCAACTTCGCGCACCCATGGGCGTCTACTCTGTGCTGGGCAATCATGACTATGGAGACTATGTTGAGTGGTCGAGCCTGGATGAAAAAAAGGAAAACCTCGAGCGGTTGAAGAAAACACATGCCCTGCTGGGGTGGAAATTAATGCAGAACGAGCATGCGATCCTTGAGAAAGACGGTGAGCAGATTGCATTGCTGGGAGTGGAGAACTGGAGCGCCAAAGCCCGGTTCCCAAAGCATGGACGCCTGAATGAGGCGCATTCAGGAACAGAACAAATTCCGTTCAAAATATTGATGAGTCACGATCCTTCTCATTGGGATGCCGAGGTGCGCACGTCTTATTCCGACATCGACCTGATGTTATCAGGACATACACACGGAATGCAGTTTGGCGTTGAAATTCCCTGGCTGAAGTGGAGCCCAGTGCAGTACGTATACAGGCAGTGGGCGGGGCTGTATGAGAAGGGTGCGCAAAAACTTTATGTAAACAGGGGCTTCGGATTTATTGGCTATCCTGGCAGGGTAGGCATTCTTCCTGAAATCACACTTATTGAGTTAGCCTGACCGCAGTAAACCATCAGCTTCCCGCTTAAATAGCTGCAGTAGAAATACTAAGGAAGTTTTACAGACGTTATGTAGCAGAACTACGTTCCGGCGTCACTTTGTTTCAGTTTTAACAGGCTACTAATTCCATTGGCATTAATCTTGAAAACTTTCTTCAAACAACTTTTATATGAAAACAAAACTATTGTCTCTTCTAACTGCCTTGTTGCTTACCCAGGTTGTTCTAGCTCAGTTTAATATCGGTATTAAAGGCGGTGCCAACATCACTAAAATTGATGGTAAGGCTTTTAAAGATGAGTTCATGTACGGCTACCATTTGGGTGGTTTTGCAGAAATCGGGCTTGGTAAAAAACTGGGTCTTCAGCCTGAAGTACTTTTTAATCAATACCAGACAAGAGTAGACAGCAGCTTCAGATCTATCTACCAGGGCGCTGCTAACTTTTCCGACAACAGGAATGTAAAACTTAATTATCTCTCTGTACCACTGTTACTGACTTATAAATTGGGCAACGCCCTGAGCTTACAGGCAGGACCACAGGTGGGTATCCTGATAGACCAGAATAAAGATTTAATTCAAAATGGAAAAGAAGCCTTCAGCAAGGGAGATTTCTCAATGCTGGGTGGTGCAACCATCAATATCAGCAAGCTGCGTTTAAGTGGCAGGTATATGGTTGGGCTGAATGACATCAACGACCTCGATGACCAAAACAGATGGAAGAACCAGGGATTTCAATTGTCTTTGGGAATCTCTTTGTAATAGTGTAGCAACGTTTTTGTAATCCCCTTTTGTCGAAGGGGATTTTTCTTTGTCCTGACACGATGGGCAGGTCTGCTATGGCGTTCATTAATCTTGACCACTAGTATTTCGTGTAGTAACTTTGTGCGCGTGCGGATGAGTTGTGTTCTATTGTTTATTAAAATTCCCTGTATTGAATTCTTTCTTGAAACCTGAAGATGAGATGGACTTTCTTCCCATCATTCCTATGAATGAAAAGGACGAAGCCTTCGACAAAGCCGATATTCCCTCTGAACTTATACTACTGCCGCTGCGTAATACAGTGTTGTTTCCAGGGGTAGTGCTGCCCATTACTGTTGGACGAGACAAGAGCATTAAAGCAGTCAATGACGCTTACAAGGGCGACAAACTGATTGGTGTAATTGCTCAGAAAGACAGTACTATCGAAGAGCCTGCCGTTAGCGATCTCGAAACCATCGGTACCATAGCCAAGATAGTGAAGCAAATAAAGATGCCCGACGGAGGCATCACGATCATCATCCAGGGCAAGAACCGTTTTTCAGTAGATAAGATCGTTTCGGAAGATCCTTATTTTAAAGCTACCATCAAAGTATTGCAGGACGAGGATGATTCAATTGAACCCGACTTCGCTGCCTATGTTTCAAACATCAAAGACCTGGCAACAGAGATTATCCAGCTGTCGCCTAACATACCTTCTGAAGCTTCTGTCATTCTGAAAAATATAGAGAGCCCTTCCTTCCTGATCCACTTCGTTTCCAGCAATCTCAACACTGAAATCAAAGAGAAACAGAAGTTGCTCACCATCAATAATATTCGCGAGCGGGCTGACCTGCTCATGCAACTGTTGCAAAAAGAATTGCAGTTTGCAGAACTGAAAAACAAGGTCACCAATAAAACCCGCACCGAGCTCGACAAACAACAGCGGGAATACTTTTTACAGCAGCAACTGAAAAGCATCAAGGAAGAACTGGGCGGCGACGTAAATGAGCGCGAGATCGCCGAGATGAAGAAGAAGGCAGAAGCCAAGAAGTGGAACGACACTGTAAAAGAAGCATTTAAAAAAGGCGTTGAAAAGCTCGAGCGGATGCATCCCAGCACACCCGATTATTCTGTAGTATACAACCACCTCGATCTTTTGCTCGACCTGCCATGGGAAGATTACTCGGAAGATAAGATAGATCTGAAAAAGGCAAAGGCTGTGCTGGACAACGACCACTACGGCATGCACAAGATCAAGGAACGCATACTGGAGTACCTGGCGGTATTAAAGCTGAAAGGCGATATGAAAAGTCCGATCCTTTGTTTCTTCGGACCTCCAGGTATCGGTAAAACTTCACTCGGTCGTAGTATCGCCAATGCCATCGGAAGAAAATATGTGCGCTTGAGTTTGGGAGGTATCCATGATGAGAGTGAGATCAGGGGACACCGCAAAACCTATATTGGTGCAATGCCCGGGCGGATCGTACAATCGATACGAAAAACAAAGACATCGAACCCCGTCATGATCCTTGATGAGATTGACAAGGTAGGTACCGACCACCGGGGCGATCCCAGCAGCGCATTGCTTGAGGTACTTGACCCGGAGCAAAACAATAGCTTTTACGACAATTATCTTGAGCTCGAATACGATCTTAGCAAGGTGCTCTTTATCGCTACAGCCAACAACCTCTCTACCATTCAACCGGCTCTTCGTGACCGCCTCGAGATCATTGAGCTGAACGGGTATGCAGTAGAAGAAAAAATAGAGATCGCCAAGCAGCACCTGGTACCAAAACAAAAAGACGCGCACGGGCTGGGTAACACCAAGCTCAAACTCTCTGACCGTGTACTTGAAAAAATTATTGAGGATTATACACGGGAAAGCGGTGTTAGAGAACTGGATCGCCAGTTGGCTTCCATTATGCGCTACACGGCCAAGCAAATGGCTATGAAAGGCAGCATCAAATCAATTCTCAGTATTGCCGACGTGATGAAAATACTTGGTCGCTCCAAGTATACCAATGAGCTGTACAAGGCCGCCAATATTCCTGGCGTGGCCGTGGGGTTGGCCTATACGGTGGTTGGTGGCGATATCCTTTTTATTGAAGCAACACTTGGTGAGGGGAAAGCCGAACTAAAACTTACAGGTAACCTGGGCAACGTAATGAAAGAAAGTGCCTCCACTGCCTTTTCGTATTTACAGGCAAATGCCAAACGCTTCGGACTTGAAACGGGTATATTTGAAAAGAAAGCGGCACACATCCACGTGCCCGAAGGCGCAACGCCCAAAGACGGTCCCAGCGCCGGCGTAACCATGCTCACTGCACTCGCTTCCGCGTTCACCGGACGGAAAGTGAAGCCCTATCTTGGTATGACGGGTGAGATAACGCTGCGCGGGCAGGTACTTCCGGTGGGGGGCATCAAAGAAAAGATCCTGGCAGCTAAACGATCCGGTTTGAAGGAGATAATCCTCTGCTGGCATAATGAAAAAGATGTGGAGGATATTAACCCTGCTTACATCAGGGGCGTGAAATTTCATTATGTAAAAACAATGAACCAGGTACTCGAGCTCGCGCTGCAGGACTGATTTGTACGGCAGCCGCAATCAATCTTTTAGGAAAATGCTGCTGTCTGGCAGCAGCGGAAGTTGCCTGTTGAACTGTTCCCTCAAAACGATCCTGAAGGTATTTACAGCAGACATGCCATTGTAGTATTTCGTTTGCATGGCACTGGGCGCATACACGGCGCAAAGGTTCATGAAGTCGTAGTTTTTACTTCCCATTCTGAAGCCGTGGTCACTTGTCAGAAAGATGAGTGGCGGGCGTTTGCTGTTCTCGATAATTTGTTTTACGAGGTTAAGCAATTGTCCATTACTGTATTTCAGGTAACTCAGATAAATGTTCTTGTTATGCTGGTCGAATATCAGCTTCGGCGGGTTAGGTTGTCCATGCTCGTTAAAATAATAAGGCGGATGGGGCAGGGAGAGATGCGTGTATGAAAATTTAGGTGTAACGTCTGAAGTGCTTGTTTGAATGGTATTCCGGTACAACAGTTCATTGTTTTTCAGATTATTGTACTGCAATTTCTTTATAAAATGTTCCAGCTTCAGTGTAACAATCAGGTGATAGTACAGATCCCGGTCGAGGCGGCTCAGGAGCGTCTGGGCAGTAATGTATTTCGTTCTATCAGGCAAAAATGAAGACACTACTTTTTTCGGTTCCTCCGGCAGATCGAATATAGAGTTATTAAATATCGTGTAGCCCTGGGCGGCAAAGAAACGCGTGAGTTCATTGCTTTCAATCATGCTCATCACCTTCGAAACTTCTTCGCTAATGTCTCCGGGCTTTTCTACTTGCAGGTAAGACATATTTAAAGTGGAAGCAATAGAGAAGGGAGTGAAATTATAGTTGCTCACTGTGTTCGTAACTACTTTAAATCCCAGCGCTTCCAGGCTTTTTTCAAAGCCGTTGTTGTTCCATTTAAAAACTTCTTTGAGCGCCACACTACCTGCATATTCATCAGCAACGATCCAGTAAACATCCGGTTTGCTGCAGGTGTCGCAGTCGGCATGGCTGAACGAGGTTGGCTCGGCTCTGCCCTGATCCCAACCGGACCACTTCCTGATGAATTGGAATGAGTCCAGAAGAATTAGAAGCAATAAAGCTGAGGTGAGGTACCGGCGTAAGCGGAGGAAGGGACGTTGGCTTTTCTTCAGGTAAACAAAACCAGCTACGGCAACAACCAGAACTGAGGTCAGCAGCACAGAGTATTTGGCCAGTATGCTATTGTCGCCGAATGACTTGATGGTATCGTGGAAAGCACCGAAGAAGAAATGGATGCTGAGAAGTAGAAAGCTATATAACGTCGCTTTGGACCAGGTCCGCAGCACTGCATAGAATACTACGCTCAAGAGGCAACAAACCAGCAGGTAATAAAGCACGAGGAGGAGCATATCCGGCAGCGGAACGAGGCTGTAGTTTTCTACGAAACCGTGCCATACAAAAAACAGCGGCAGCAGTAACAGAAAGCCGGTGTCTTTAAGTTGTGGGAGTTGCAGGCGCTCCTTCATGTGGTTTCATTAAATACAACGTGCGGGTAACGGATAGATCCTGCACTGCAACTGTGGTGTAATACCTGCCAAATACCGATTGAAAGTTGTCTTTGCTGTACCATGAATAGATATCTGTTTTCTGTTGAAGCATGTATACAATTTTCTCATCTTCCCTGGAGATAAACTCTACGATGAGCTGGCGACCGAGCCCTAAAAACAGTGCTGCGATTTTTTCGAACGGAATGTTTTTGCCGATTGCGAGGTGATGTATGAAGGCAAGCGATAACACCAGGTCTGCTTTTACGCGGTCAAATAAACTCCGGTGCTCTGTAAGGTTTAGTCCTCTTGCAGGAGAGGGGGCTGCAAAATCGATGATGAGCGGATGCACCAGTGTGCTGCCTTTTTCCTTTGCAGCAAGGTATAGTTTATTAACAGCAAAATGATCGCTGTCGGCGCTGATGGTGTAGATACCTCTTCGTTGCAGCAGGGCTGAAAATGTGCCGTCGTTGGCACCGGTATCTATGGCGGTAGCTACACCATCAAGCTTCTCTATCCATTCTCCCAGCACTACCCGCTTGCGGTCGAGGTAGCCATCGCGGCGTTCTGCTTCGCCGTAATAGTTGGCCCATGTGCCTTCATAGGTCAGCGAAAAAGATTGAACGAGTTCGGTTAGGCTTCGAAAAATATGAGACAGTTTCTGATTGGAGAAGGGTTTCAACTTAGATTTTGAAATTGGCTTTCCTGCATACTTAGCATTCAGATGCACATGCAGGTACAGGTGCATATTCCACCTGCTTCGCCAGGGCAACATCTGATGCGCATAGCGAAGGGGTACTCCCTCAGGGTAAGCCAATAAAAGGGGCTGTAGCGGCAACTGGGTGTAGTGCATGAGGGCAAGCGGCGCAATGAAACTTTCGCAAAACTGCCGGTAGGCGATCCATGGTTCCTCTTCCCTGCGTTGCTCGAATGAAAGGGTATCAATGAAAACCATTTTGCCCTTATGCCATTGCACATTGAACGCAGTGGCATCTTTCAGCACCATGCCATGCTGGAGGGCCGTTTCGGCTATTTCCAGCGTGAGCAGCGCCGCGTCTTTCAGCATATCAAAAGACCATTCGTAGGGGTAAGCTATAAAGCGAAGCGGTTCTGGTATCAGTGTAAGAAACCAGGCTTCATCGCCCGTTAGGTTATCGTGTGTTTCGTTGTGAGCGAGAAGCTGGGCCTTACTTGTCAGCTTTTCATAGAGCCCGCTCGAAGTAAACAATTCGTAGTGTTGCTGGTAAGATGTGTGCACCTGGCGATACACGGTGCCCCCCTGTTGAAAAACGAAACCTGCAGGATCTTTATAGGAAGCAGCATTCCGATCGAAAGGCGCCCCAGGCTTCAAGGCTTATTATTTCTTTTACGGAACAGCCTTGAAAAAAAAACTCTGATGAACAAGGCAATGTTTTTAAAAAAGAAGACAACACCAAGAGCACCTGCGATCAGGGCCTGAACGATGAAGCTTCCGCTGCCTGGATCGATATAAAGTAAGTAGGCCTGCACTTAGAAGTAACTAAGATTTGTTTTAGGCGTTAAAGTTAGTATTGTTTCATACATGAGTTGGATGGTTTGCTCCACGTCGCTGCGGTGCAACATTTCTACGGTGGTATGCATGTACCGCAGTGGAATAGAGATCAACACCGAAGGACATCCATCATTGACATAGGCAAAAGAATCGGTATCGGTGCCGGTGCTCCGGGAGACCGCTCTCAACTGTACGGGGATGTTGTGCTGCTCCGCCACGCCTGCTACAAGGTCGAGCAGTTTGTTATGCACCGCTGGTCCGTAGGACAGTGACGGACCCTTGCCACAACCTGTTTCACCTTCAATTATTTTGTTGATCATAGGTGTGCCGGTGTCATGGGTCACGTCTGTGATAATGGCTACATCAGGTTTGATGCGGCGTGCAATCATTTCCGCTCCGCGCAGGCCTATTTCTTCCTGAACGGCGTTCACTATGTACAGGCTAAAGGGCAACTTCTTTTTAGCGCTTTTCAGCAGGCGGGCTACTTCGGCAATCATAAAACCCCCGATGCGGTTGTCCATGGCTCGGCCGATAAAATAGTCGTAAGCCAGTTCTTCAAACCCATCGGTGTAGGTAACTACGTTGCCTACGTGTATGCCCAGGTCTTCTATTTCTTTTTTGGTGCGGGCGCCACAGTCGAGGAATACGTTTTCCACCTTTGGAACCTGTTCCTTATCAGCATTACCGAGACGGGTATGTATGGCGGGCCATCCGAAAACCGCACGAACTATACCTTTTTTCCCGTGGATGTTCACACGCATGCTTGGTGCAATCTGGTGATCAACCCCGCCATTTCTTTTCAGGTAAATCAGACCTTCCGGTGTTATATAGTTTACAAACCAGCTGATCTCGTCGGCATGGGCTTCAATTACCACCTTAAAAGCCTGCCCCGGGTTAATAATGCCTACAGCAGTACCATAAGGATCGGTAAAGGTTTCATCTACAAAGGGCTCCAGGTATTTCAGCCACAGGCGCTGCCCTGCTGCTTCGAAGCCAACAGGAGAGGGGTTATTGATGTAGTCTTTTAAAAAGTTTAAGGAGTTTGTGGTTAGTACGTTGCTGCCGGTGCCTGCCTTTTTTTTGGTTCCCTTCGCCATAAGTTTATTTGGACTGCAAATCTAAGGTAAACCGGTAACGAGCAGGAACAAACCTGACAGCATCATAAGTCCGTCTAGCACCAGGTAAAACCGGTAATCGGTAGGGTGATTTTTAAAGTCGGCGTGCACCATCCAGAGAATACCTGCGGGCAGCAGCAGTATTGCTACCACAGGAAGGCTGATGGAGCTAAAGTATAAAGCGCCAGTGAAAATAATGCAGGCAAGCAGCGAGCCGGTGAAGAGCAGGTGAATGCCCCTGTCATCGAATTGGGTGACTAAACTTCTGATGCCCTCGGCTC
>JBGTIL010000324.1:0-2611 GCA_041745695.1 Chitinophagaceae bacterium
TATTGTTTGATCTTTTAACTTCTTGCCATGATAGCGTGTCAAGTACATGAATCCCGTCAGATGGGAACGTACCCTGTCCACCCACACATTGTCCGCCTCCGCAACTAATGTAAAGCAGCTCCCCGCCGGGTGTAAATTCACCTCCCTGCATATTGTATAATAGATTTGGTTATAGAGATCCATCTCGGGATTTTTGCATTAATGTATCAGTCGCCTTATATTTTATATAAGATCCCGGGAATTTACCCTGTCCCATAAATATTGATACTTTATCCCAATCAACTTTATAACGGAATAGGGAGCTGGTGATGTATGCTGAACCGTAACCCATAAAAGAAATCAGGTGTAAGTCCGGGTTGTCATTTGGTAGGTGAGCGTCGCTAACAAACATCTCCATATAAGGAGTAATATTTAATGAATCGCCCATAAATTATTTTTGGGGGTATACAGGTTTGCGTATCTTAACTACCTGAACTTCCTTCATCCATCTAAAAACGTTATGCGTTTCTTTACAGACATAGAAGATGAGAAAATTATTGCCGGTTTGCAGGAAGGCGGGCCAAAACGTAGTTTATACGAAACAAAGCTGTACGATCGCTTTTCTTATTTTATCGGCAAAGCGGTTCGCGAACACGCCATTACTAGGGAGGATGCTTCCAGTGCCTATTCCGATGCCATCAATAGCGTAATAGCCAACATCATAAACGACAAATTTGAAAGACGGGCTTCTTTGAAAGTATTTACGGCCAAAATATTTTACTTTAAATGTGTTGACTTTTTTCGGCAACCTCCGACTATAATAGGAGACGGTTTGCTGACTGAAGACCTGTTATCTTTACTTCCGGCAGATATACAACCCGTTATTGATAAACTTATGGATAAATACCGCAGCGGTCTTATAAAACAGGGACTGGAAAATATCGGAGACAATTGTAAAAAAATCCTGTTGCTGTTTGAAGAAGGAAAAACCGATCAGGAGATAGCCGAGATCATGAATTATAATACATCGGATGTAGCCAAAATGACAAGGTGGCGTTGCATAGAAAAATTAAGAGCCTTTGTTGCTCCTGGTAATCATGAATGATCTTATACCTTATATCGAACGTTATTTCACCAGCAGGCTAACTCCTGCAGAAAAAGAGCAATTTGAGAATCGATGCAGGTCTGACGAAGCATTTGCCGACGAGGTCGCCTTTTATATTGCCGTTAGAGGCGCGCTAAGGAGTGAATTGCACGGCGATAAATCGAAACGGGTTCTGGACGCAGTTCCAGATCCAAAGGTGGTTAAGCTTAGCCGGAGTAAAGCGTTTCGCGTTGCTTTATCTGTGGCAGCAAGTGTGCTTCTGGTAATATTGGGCTATTTTGTTTTCTTTGACCGGCCTCAAAGCAGCCGGCAATTGGCGGAGGCGTACATCAATCAGCATTTAATGCACTTAAGCCAGACGATGAGCGGTTCCCGGGATAGCCTGCAGTTGGGAATAGAGGCCTACAATCGCAATGATTATACCATAGCGCTTCAGGCGTTTCAGGACGTGTACCGGAGGCAACCAAACAACAGGGATGCAAAAGAATATACCGGTTATGTTTATTTAGTCACGAAAAAATATGATCAGGCATTGCAGCAATTTGATGAGTTGGTTAGTATGGGTGGCAGGTTTAACCGCGGCTTGTTTCTGAAGGCCGTTGCCTTAATGCACCGCAATGCATCAGATGATCAAGAACAGGCCACACAGTTGTTGCGACAGGTAGTAACGCAAAAGTCTGGCGGAAGCCAGGAAGCTGAAGAATGGCTTCGCAAATTCTAATACCGAACCCGATCACTAGTACCCGCTAACAAGATCCAAATCATTCTTTAAGATTGCCACCGGCAAACGGATGTTTCCCGTGAGCATGATACCATGTTTATATAACACAATAAGGCGCAGCTAGCGTTAAATCTTTATGGCAATTAAAGCAATATTTTATGAGACAGAAACTATCAAAAATCACACTAAGATCAACCCTTTTTATTGTATGTTATCTATTATGCGTGAGCGGATTTTTTGCCTCCTGCGTCAGAACAATCAACAACCCTGATACTGCGCGATTTATTTATTTATCACCAGAAAAAGGAACACCACCCCTGATCGTTTTACGAAAAGAGGGAACCAGCGACACTGCCTTTAACAACTGGCTGGATAGTGTAAGTTTAAAATTCGGCCAAGTGCTGGTAGCAAAAGTGTGCAGCAATTGCGACAACAATTTAGTATTATTAGACGGCATCGGAGCAGCTGCCTATATATCCCAGCAGACGGCATCCGGAGGGAATGGTGCAAGAGGGGGAGGAGGGCCCAGCGGAGATGATGGCCCGATCACTTACAGTGTAAACTTTCCTTTAGATGTGAATGATTCCATTGACAAGGTAGGCCTATTTCCCTTTCAACCTGTCGTAAACACCGGTAAACCCGTTACAACAGCGGTTTTTGATACGGGCATTGATCCGGCCTACATCCCGAACCCCTATTTTTACACTGGTGTTACCGAATCCTGTTTACTTGCGCGGAGTAGATCGGGTTGGAACTTTGCCGACAACAATGCAATGTTCAGGGATGACCACGAAAGATGGCACGGA
>JBGTIL010000325.1:0-17253 GCA_041745695.1 Chitinophagaceae bacterium
GGGCCGCAATTCGGGGTGGTGCAAGCCTTTGATAAATACCTGGCTGAACAATTCACTGAGGTAGGGGCCTGTGATGCGGTAGGGCAGCTTCGTTACGTCTGCCCATGGCAGGGCCCATTTGGATACCTGGTCAAGTTTGGGCCGGTTCGAATTGTCGGTTGGATGCTCTATGAACAGGGCTTTTTCACCCATGGAGAGCAGGTCATCCTGTTCTGTATCGAGGGAATTGATCTTGCCTCCCTTGAGCGGGTGGCGGTACAGCAGGTACATGTAGATCATTACACCAAGTGCATGAAGGTCGGTGGTTCGGTTGGCATGCTTTCGTGCCGGGTCGCGGAGCGGCAGGTTTTTGGTAGACAGCACCTCGGGCGCGATGAAATCAGCGGTACCAATAACATCAGGCGGATAGAGCCCTGGCACTACAAGCCCGTCTATATCGATGATGGTGGCCGACCTGCTGACAGGGTCAACCAGTACATTTTTATAAGACAGGTCGGAGTGAGCGAGGCCGGCCGCATGCAGGCGTTTCACACCACGTGCAATTTTAATGCAGACCTGAAAGTAACCCAGCCAGGTGCCCAGCTCGCTTTCGTCGAGGCGCAGCGCAAAGCCCTTATTCCTGAATTTGCCAGAGGCGAACCACAATCCCTGTTTTTCTTTTCCTTTAATGCCGTCGCTGGTAGCGTAGCCCTTTTTAAAAAAGAACGAGCTATTGTAGGTCGGTACTACTAAGCCAACTTTATCGCCTACTTCTACCATGTCTGTGGGCCAGCAATAAAGGTCTTTATAGTATTCACCACCGTCACGGTGAAAGAAATTGTCGTAGTACTGTGTAACCAGTTTTTTCAAACGCTCCCGCGAATTGAAGTCCTGCTTGTCGCGGTAGAAAGCTACCACATAAGAACGATCGGGCGCAAAATAAACATCCTTCATGCCGCCGCGCATGGGCTCGCCGGTATCCACGTAAGGATAGGTTTTGCCAGGAGTGACAATGGAGGGGGCCGACTTATGATTGGTTGCCGGGGTATTCGAAAAGCTATTCAGGTAATTCACGCCACTAGTATTTGATGTTGTGCGAAATACAATCGTAAAAGCAACGGCTTAGATGCGCGGCCAGCGCTTCCGGCAAAACACAGCCTGCCTGTTAGAATACGATTGCGAGTGTCCTGTCGTCATGGTTGCCTATACTCCAGAAGTCCATCCAGCGGGAAAGCTCGGTAACTATACCGGGATTGTCGGCGGAAAGCTTAACGGAGGCCTTGTCTTCATTTTCACCTTGCAGGTCTGCGAAGAAAGCTTTCCATTTGTTGATGTCGGGCAGGTTGTCTTCTACAACAAATTTTGGATCGTAAATACCATCAGACATGAGCACCAGGTAGGCAAAATCGTCTACTATATGGAAACCAAAACGCGAGGCAAACTTGTCGCTGGTGAATATTTCCGGCATCGTAATGAAACGGGTTCCACCTCCAAATTCTCCTACGTCGATCCAGTTCAGGTTGGTCACGGTCGAAAAATCTTTGTTGATGGCTGCCATGGGACAATCACCCACTCCGAAAGACAGCAGGGCATAGCCCGTTTTGTGTTTTTTAAAAAGTGTGAATACCAGTGTGCTGCTTAGATCTTTCAGGGTAACGCCTGCTTCGCCGGCAAAGGCCTCCAGCTTTTTGTGCACCTCGAAAACTGCTTTCCCAAGGTTATTGTACACAAGCAGGTTCAACTTCCGGTGGAGGACTTCACTCCGGTGCCGGTCGTACTCATGGAGCAGACTGTCAAATTCCTCCATACGTTTTATACTGCCTTGCTGCAGAAAATAGTCCACTACGCCCTGGCAGGCGATCGCTGACCCTTTGCGGGAAAACTTCGCGCTTCCTGCGCCATCGCCCACTACCAACAAACTCCAGCCGTTAGGAAGATCCGCATAAGCAAAATCGTCTTCCCGGAACGAGCCCACATTTGCATGCGCCCGTCCTCTCTTGCACGATACCAGCAGGTGTCTTGCACCGATGGGTGCCAGCAGCGTTACATCGTCTTCCTTCCAATAAGCATCAGCCTGATCGCTTGGAAGGTTTTTCCACAAGCTTTTTGGATCGGGATTAATGATGATGGTCAGCCATTTTTCCGCAAAGGGGGTACCATCGGGCTCATTACCAAGCCGAAAGCGGAAGGCAAAGCGAATATCTCCACTGCGTGTAGGTGTACCCGTTAGCTGCCCGGTTTTGGGGTCGTAGGCAAGGCCTGTATCTTCCAGGCCATAAAACTGGTAGTCAGCGATATCTTGCCAGCCGAGACTTTTAAAATCGAACTTGGTTTCGAAGGGTTTGCCTACCGTTGCATTCAGCATCCGCAGGGGTTGCCTGATTATTTCGTCCGTCCTTTTTTGAGTTGTGCTTTCATTCATGTTCGCTACTGATTTTTTGCCCACTTCCACAGGAACGGAATGCACTATTTATGATTATTCCGGAGACAGGCAGTTTGGTAGTTGCCTGATCTGACGCCGTTGAATTGCCACCACCGATCAAATTTAAAGTCAGGACTGTGGAAAAGAACACGCTGATGCCCAGGGTGCTACAGATGAACGGAGCGTCGCCACTGGGTAGCCATGAAAAACAGGTGTCCGTCACCGTAATCTAGACACCGGTTCTAAGCCACCTGTTTTTTTATGACGGCGCAACTTCCTCCTCCGCGATTCCTGCCTGCTTACACAACGATGTTCAGTTCTGCAGGCGGCGGTGGCAGTTCACCGATGCCGGTTACCTCTTTACCGGCGTCTTCTACTTTTGTAGAGGTTACACCGATGGAGGCAGACACCCAGGAGAAGAACTTGGCGATGCTTCCGCTGTCTGCCGTATCGAGGCTCACTACATTTTCTGTGATCTGCTTCAGCAAATTGGCGTCGGCGCTTCCGCCCGCAGCACAGGCTACCGTGTAGGCTGTCTTGCGCTTTTTAAATTCTTCGAGCCCTACCTGCCAGTCGTCTGTCGGAATTCCGTCAGTCATGATAAACACCAGCGGTTTCCAGTCGCCTTTTTGATCTGCAGTGGTTTTTGCTACTTCATTGTCTATGCAGGTAGCCACCAGTTTCAATCCCTCGCCAAGACAGGTGGTGCCGGTAGCCTTGATGTCTACCATTTGAAAAGAAGCCAGGTCAGTAAGCGGTACCACTTGTTTGGCTACGCTATCAAAAGTGATGATGCTAATGAAAGCCGTTTCAATAGCCTGCGGATTTTGCCGCAGGGAACTGATCATTACCTGCACACCATTTTTTACAGCTTCGATAGGCTCACCGGTCATCGAGCCTGAAGTGTCTAACAATAAATAAACTGGTAATCGTCTCATTTTTTAAAATCTTATGGGGTTAAGCACAGGGCAGTGAAGCGAACAACGGACGCTGTGGTTTCCGCTCATCATGCTGTGCAGCAGGGGTTCATGCAAATCTTGCGCCCGGGTAAAACCGCCACTGCCGCGTGGTTCTAATATATAACTTGCTGCTATGTGATAAAGTGATGTGTTTGCAATAGGCTCATTGCGTATTTTTGTTTTCATTCGCGCTCGCTTGCTACCACTTCCACCACCATTTTCCACCAAAAATTAATTTGATGAACACCAAAATGCTTTTTCTATTTCTATTGATGTGCCTGAGCAGTGTGTGCACCGTGCTGGCTCAAAGCCAGGTGAGGGGCACGGTTATCGCTGAGGACGGCAGCCCGCTCTCCGGCGCCAGTGTTACCGCCAAAGGAACCAGTGCATCTACAAGCACCGACGCAATCGGAAATTTTACACTCTCTGTGCCTGCGGGCGCAACGGCATTGGTAATTAGCTATGTTGGTTACGAAAATTTTGAAGAACCGATTAGTGGCAGGGCAGTGCTGACCGTTACCATGAAACGTACAGCGCAGGACCTGGAAAATGTGGTGGTGAGTATACTTGGTTTCAGGGAAAGGGGTGATAAGTTGGGCTCTTCTGTGGCAAGGATCGCCACAACAGAAGTCGTACGGTCGGGCGAAACAGGACTGCTGCAGGGCATGGCAGGAAAGGCTTCCGGGGTTACGATCACCCGGTCTACCGGCGACCCCGGCGCGGGCTCTAACATTAAAATCAGGGGTGCAAACACGATTACCGGTGCTGCAGGTCCGTTGATCATCGTAGATGGCATTCCTATCAGCAATTCCACGCTCAACGGCTTCGGATCTGATGCTGCGGGTACGGGTGTGGTGCAGCAGTCGCGGCTGAATGATATCAACCCCAATGACATCGAATCGTTGCAGATCCTGAAAGGGGCTGCTGCTGCTTCCCTCTGGGGTTCCAGAGCTGCTAACGGCGTTATTGTAATTACAACAAAAAGAGGTAAAGCAGGAGCGTTGAAAATCTCGTACACGGCTACCTACTCAATAGACGAGATCAACAGCAGGCACCCGATGCAATCCAATTTCGGACAGGGACTAAATGGGATTTACAGCCCCACGCAGGCTAATTCCTGGGGCGATAAAATTGCGAACCGTTCCGGTGCACCCGATTCCGTTACCGGAACAGCCTACTACCAGGGCGCCATCACAGGCAAAAAATACTACCGCATCACCCGGAAAAATGAGAAGGACATCTTCGTAGATAAAAATTTTGACGGGGTGTTTGGTAAAGGTCACTACCTGCAAAATGCACTCTCACTTAGTGGGGGCAACGATAAATCACGCTTCTTTTTCTCGCTGGAAAACCTGACGCAGCAAGGTATCATCCGTGAAAACAGCGACTATATCCGAAATTCCATCCGTCTGAATTCAGAACATAACCTGGGAAAGTGGATCAAGTTCAGTAATAAAGCCGCCTATATTAATGTCCGGTCTAACCGGATACAGAACAACTCCAACACCGCCGGTTTGTACCTGGGACTGCTCCGCACGCCTGCCGATTTTAATAACGAAGATTACACGGGTACTTATGTTGATGCCAACGGCGTAGAAAATCGCAACAGGCACAGGAGCTACCGCCGGTACCTCGGCGACAATGTGCAGCCTATTTATAACAACCCCTACTGGACCATCTACCGGCAGCAGAGCCCTTCGGATGTAAATCGATTCCTCCTGTCAACGGAGCTTTCGTCTACACCCCTGCCCTGGCTCGAGTTGATCTTAAGAGGAGGCATAGATGCGAATTACGACAGCCGCAAATACTTTTTCCCCGTTGGTTCTGCGGGTGAGCGCTCGCCCGGAAGCTACAGAGATGAGAAGATCGCGGAAGTAGAAAAAAACATCGACCTGATAGCCCGCGCATCGAAGCAGCTCACTCCTGACCTGAACGGTACTTTAATTATTGGCGGCAACGTTAACGACCGCCAGCGCGAACAGCTTTATGGGGAGTCTTCCAGCTTCCTGGATGATGTGCAACTGCAGAATTTTATTTTAACCCCCGACGCCAATACCCACATCATCAATTATTTTTTGCAGCGCGGTTCCAACAGGGGCTACTCCACGGCAAGTCTGGATTTTAAGGAACAACTGTTTGTGAACGTGGGTGCGGCACTCGAAGCTTCGTCTACCATCAGCAAGAGCTTCCTCTATCCCTCAGCCGATGCCGCCTGGCAGTTTTCTAAATTAGCGCAGTTCCAGAATTCCGATTTTTTAAGTTTCGGAAAAGTTCGTGTTGCCTGGGGTAAAGTTGGTGTGCAGCCGACCGCCTATAATTTCGTTACCACTTACGAAGGAGCGCGCTACGACGCCTACGATGATGGACTGGCACTCACTAATTTCGGTGGTGGCTTTCGCCTCGACAATAGCAAAGGAAACCTGAACCTGAAACCGGAAGTAAAAACAGAGTGGGAGGTAGGTACTGACCTTCGCTTCCTGAAAGACCGGGTCACCCTGTCGCTGTCCTACTACCAGAACAAGATCAAAGATATCTTGCTGAACGTAGGACTTCCGCCTTCCAGCGGTTTCACCAGCCAGTACACCAATGCTGCCACCATGGAAAACAAGGGTTTCGAAACCGACTTCAGATTGGCTGTGCTCAAAACCAAATCACTGGATGTACAGCTCTTTGGTAACTACAACCATAACCGGAATAAGGTGCTGAGCCTGCGGGGCACCAGCTCGGTAGATCTCTCTACACAGTCTGTTAGCTCAAGAGCGGTGGAAGGATACCAGTTAGGCGTACTGTGGGGACCGCGCGCCCTGCGTAATGACAAGGGTGGGTATGTACTTGATGCCAACGGCTTTCCGCTCGTGGATCTGTCGCAGGGTGTGATCGGCGACCCTAATCCCGACTGGCGCGGTGCGGCGGGACTGAACACAAGCTGGAAAGGGATCGACCTTAATATTTTGTTTGAAACATTTCAGGGCGGCGATATCTCGCAGGGCACTAAATCAGTGCTGTATAATTTCGGTACCCATGCCGACGTAGGCAATGAAGTCACCCTTCCAAAAGACCTGAAGAATGTGAATGGACAGGTGTTTGCAGCCGGCACTACGGTGCGCGGTAACATAGGCAATTATGGTGGCGGTGATGTACTACTCGATCAGGCCTGGTACACTTCCCGTGGAGCTGGTTTGGGCGCTTCCGCCATCCGGGAATTTTATGTGGCAGATGCCAGCTGGACAAGGTTAAGAGAAATTTCTTTGGGCTATACTCTACAAACCCCGGGCTTTAAAAAAGCAACCCGGTTTAATTCTGTGCGCTTTTCTCTTACTGGAAGAAACTTAATTCTTTGGACCGATATCGTAGGCTTTGATCCCGAGGTGAACCAGACAGGTGTTAACAACGGCTTCGGGACCGAGTACTTCACTAATCCAAGTACGCGCTCTTATTTATTTACGCTAACCCTTAATTAAGAAAACCCATTGTATATGAAAAAATTACTAACTATAGTTACTGCAATTACACTGATGGTGTCCTGCACTAAAGTGTATGAAGGCAAAAATATAGACCCGAATAATCCTGTTGATGTAAGTGCAGAAACCCTCCTCAAAGGCATGCAGCTCGCCAACGTAACCGTGCAGGTAAGCCATATCCAGCGCATCACCGGTATGTGGATGAACCAGTACAAAGGCGTAACGCTACTGTACCAAAGCCTTGGTGAGTACAACCTTTCTGCAGAAGAATCCAATGATACCTGGAATTCAATTTACCAGGGCATTGCCAAACAGGGAAGTATCATCAGGGAAAAACTTCCCAATAATAAATCTTACTCCGGCATCTCCAAGATCATTGAAGCCAATGCATTGGGAACAGCCACCGCTTTGTATGGCGACATCCCTTTTTCTGAAAGGGCCAACGATAAGTTTCCTGTTCCGAAATTCGACCGCCAGGTAGATGTGTATGCGGGATTGCAAACTTTACTTGACGAAGCCATTGCAGAATTAACACCTGTTCCCGCGGCGGTAGTGGTTGCCAATGATTTGTTTTTCGCAGGCCGAAGCACCACCTGGGTGAGAGTGGCCAATTCCCTGAAGGCCCGGTATTATATGGAAACGCGGGAGTACGCTAAAGCCTATGCAGCAGCCTTGCTTGGCATTAATTCAACCGCTCTTTCCTGGAAATTCTATCCGCTGGGGCTGGTGTCTGATGGCGATTATAACCTGCTCAACACGCTCATTGACCAGCGGGGCGGTTACCTGAGTACGACGGGTACTTACCTCAACGATATCTTACTACGCACCGGCGCTCCGGCAAGTCGCAACAATGCAAAAACAAATGAAGACGCCCGTTCGCGCTATTATAGAATTGGTGGAACGTCGTCTAACGCGGAGTTGGGTGTGGCCGCCAGGGCTGCTCCCATGCCCCTGGTTACTTATGAAGAAACCCTTCTGATCCTTGCCGAAGCCGGACTGAGAGTAAATGGCTTTGCAGATGGATTGACCCAGTTAAACAGGGTTCGCGGCGTACTGCGTACCAACCTCGGCTTGCTGACAGCGCCTGTTACTGGAGGTACTATTTTGTATGCTGATTATGTAGCTGGTGACTTCGCGCCCGGGGGCATGGAAAACGCCGGAACACTAACTCCTGAGCGGGCGCTGCTGCGTGAGATAGTGCAGGAAAGATATGTGAGCCTTTATGGAACGATACTTCCTTTTAATGATGCAAGGCGTTTAAGAAAATCAGACAATGATGTGAATGTCCCGATCCCTTTCACCACGGTCACAGCAACAAAACATCCTGAGCGAATCATCTACTCACAAAATGAAATCAATTCAAACCCTAACGTTCCCAAACCTATCCCGGATATTTATGTGAAAACGCAGGTGAACCAGTAACAGAATGTTGTAGCATTGTGGCGGTCTGAGATAAGAAAAATGAATGATTGTTACCAGCGACAGTGCTACTATGTAGCCCGGTTGCGTCGCACACGTCGACGGCAGGAAGTATACTGAGCATAGCACAAACCGGCTCCGGATATTTGATTGTTCTCTTGTGAGGATTTGCGGCTGGATGGCTCCAAAAAATTTCAACCCAATTTTAATATGAAATGTAGTCCGTCTATCTTAAAGGTTATGGTTGCCGCCTTCCTATTGATTGGAGGAGGTGCCGCTGCGCAGCCGGTTAAAGAATCCGCTACGTTGCGTGCACAAAAGTCAGCAGCCATCGCAGCGCTTGATGGTAAGTACAGCTTCTATAAAGAAAGGGCTTTAAAGATCTGGAACTTCGCGGAAGTAGGCTATAAGGAACTGCAAAGTTCAGCCTTGCTGCAGCAGACGCTGAAGGAAGAAGGTTTTACCATTGAGGCGGGCGTGGCAGGCATGCCTACTGCCTTTGTAGCTACCTACGGAAGTGGCAAACCTGAGATTGGTATTCTTGCCGAATTTGATGCCCTGCCCGGGCTCTCTCAAAAAGCCCAACCCGGGAAAGCCGCTGCCGGCGGCGATGCTGGGCATGGCTGCGGACACCATTTGTTTGGTGTGGCATCAATGGCTGCCGGCATCGAATTAAAAAATTACCTGCAGCAACACAAGGGGAAGGGTACCATCAAAGTTTTTGGTACGCCAGCAGAAGAGGGTGGTGCAGGAAAAGTATACATGGCGCGCGACGGATTGTTTAAATCAACGGATGTAGTGCTGCACTGGCACCCCGACAATAAGAATGCAGCAAATCCCTACACCTCTCTTGCTAATATAACAGCCAAATTTCGTTTCAAAGGTGTATCAGCGCACGCTGCCGCCTCACCGGAGAAAGGACGCTCTGCGCTGGACGCGGTGGAAGCAATGAACTACATGGCTAACATGATGCGGGAGCATATGCCTTCAGATGCCCGCATGCACTATGTAGTTACCGATGGAGGTAAAGCGCCCAACGTAGTGCCCGATTTTGCCGAGGTTTATTTTTATATGCGCCATCCTCAGCGCGATGTGTTGCAAGCTTTGTTTGCCCGCCTGGTGAAAACCGCCGAAGCGGGGGCGCTTGGTACAGGCACCAGCATGGAGTATGAGATAACTGGAGGTGTGTATGAAGTGTTGCCGGTCGACGTACTTGCCCGCATGGTTCACGCGAACCTGGTTGCTGTAGGTGGCGTTCGTTATACAGAACCGGAAACAGCATTTGGCATCCAGTTGCAACAAACCTTTGTAGATACAATTAAACCTGCGCTGGACGGTGCAGCTGCTGTGCAGCCCTACTTGCCTAAGAGCGATGAGAACCGCTCCGGTGGCTCTACCGATGTGGCCGATGTAAGCTGGGTTGTACCAACCGTTGGCTTCAGGGCCGCTACCTGGGTGCCGGGCACACCGTCCCACAGCTGGCAGGCAGTTGCCTGTGGAGGTACCGATATTGGCATCAAGGGGATGATGGTTGCCGCCAAGACCCTCACACTTTCGGGGTTGGACCTTCTTACAAAACCTCAATTGATAACACAGGCTACCGAAGAATGGAGCGCGGCAAGGGGCGCCAATTTCAAATACGTGCCGCTGATTGGTAACCGCAAGCCTGCTTTAAATTACAGGGACAAGACCCAGCTGTAATAGGTACCGAATTCAGCCAACTTCTACCAATGTTGATGCCTGAGCGTACATCCCGGGAAACAGGCAGTTTTGATGAATGGTTTCTCACGACAGGAGCCTTCTGCTGTGTGAAGGTTTCCGCACAGCGTTCCCTTGAAGGAGCATCGGTTCACAATGCGTGGACATGTGTGCATTACAACTTATAACCTGAATCAGGTTTTAACAGTGCCCTGGATGCTCTTAAAAGCTTTTCCAAGACAGTCGATGACATCAGTGATGAGCATGCTTTCCATGCTCTGCGTTTCCAGGGCAATATCAGCCGCTTTGCCATGGAGGTACACGCCCAGCCTTGCGGCATCCAATGCGGGGTAGCCCTGACCAATAAAGGCCGTGATCATCCCCAGGAGGGCATCGCCCGAGCCACCCTTGGCAAGCCCTGCATTACCGGTGGTATTCAGGTATCCGTCACCGTTAAATGCCACCAGCGTTTCCGCACCTTTCAATACAATTACGAGTGGATACTGCAGCGATACCTGCATTGCTTTAAGTCTCCTGGCTGCTTCATTTTCGTGTGTTCCAAAAAGCCGGTCAAATTCTATAGGGTGAGGTGTGAGAATAGTGCCGGGTGTCAGGTTGTTTAAATAGTGAGGTGATGATGCCATGATATTCAGCGCATCAGCGTCAAGAACCATTGGTTTCTTCCAGCGGTCCACCAGGGCAAAAAGCGCCTCTTTGGTTGCTGTTGTTGTGCCAAGGCCAGGTCCGACACCTACGGCAGAAAACCGGTCGAGTGCTTCTGCATCACCGGGGCTGCTCACCATAGCTTCGGGTATAGCGATGTGTACAGTCATGCGCTCCTCTGCGTCCACATGTACAGTAAGTAAGCCCGCGCCAGTGCGCAGGCAGGCCTTTGCAGCAATGATGCATGCACCTATTTTCCCCTTGCTTCCAGCAAAGAGCAGCGGATGACCGTGGTTGCCCTTATGACTTCCTGCATCACGAGGCTTGAATAGCCCCTCGATCATGCTTTCAGAAATGTACTCCATGTTTTCGTTTTGAACTTTTGGTTACTCCCTATTCTGATTGGGAGCAGTGAAGGAAAGATAAAAATATTTTTGTCACCTTTTCCTTGCACATCTTGACGAATAAACACTAAACTATTACTGTCGATCCGCGCAGTATCGACAGCTAAAGCAACTTATTGCGGCAGTTCACCCATCAAGGCGTCGGTATCATTCAAGGCAGTCGGGGATTAGTGAGGTGAGAATGATGGGGTTGCACTGGTTCCGCAGACACCGCTGCGATTGCATGGAATTTTTTCTGTTGAAGGAAAAAGCAGGTAGGCGTCGACGTTACCTTGTACTTTCCTCTATCATCCAGGTTGCCATGAGGGTGTTTTGAAGTGTAGCCCACTCTGATTCTATTTGCATAATAAGAGTACTAACTGCGATGGGAAGTAAGAGAAACTGCTTACCTGGCTTAAAAGGTGCGGAAACTACTATCGTATTAACATTTGGGATGTTTAATTTTAGAGCGCAGCGAACCGGTACCCACCCGGCGGTTGCTCCAATCCTATCTTATGCGCATAGCTTCTATTCCACTAAACGAAGAGTTACGACTGCAGGATCTCTATTCCTACGAGATACTCGATAGTGCGGATGAAAGAGAGTTTGATGAACTCTTGGAAGTGGCCGCGCAAATCTATGGCTGTCCCATAGCTGCTATCAGTTTCGTTGATGTGAATCGACAATGGTTCAAAGCAAAAACAGGATTGGACTTTAGCGAAACGCACCGGGACCTTTCTTTCTGCGCGCATACCATATTAGGTGACCAACCAATGATAGTGCAGGACACGTTATTGGATCACCGCTTTGGCGACGACACCCTAAGCGTGGACGGATCTTTGATCAGGTTTTATGCAGGTGCGCCCATCGTCTCGGGGAGTGGGTTTAATCTTGGAGCCGTTTGTGTGATTGATAATAAGCCGCGGCAACTTACACGGGAACAGGCAAAGGGCTTGTCCGTAATTTCAAGACAGGTGTCGAAAATGTTGGAATTAAGGCTAAAAAACAAGCTCCTTAAAAAAAGTGCTGAAGAACAGATCGCTCTTGAAAAATTGCTGCTAGAAAAAACACTGCTGCAGCACGAAGACGAGCGTTTTAAATTAGGTACGGTTTTACATGAGAAGATTGCCCAGGGATTGGCGGCAACAAAATTTTATCTTGAACTGGCCCAGGAAGGGGGTGCGTCGCAGGTTGAACTTATAAAAAGAAGCCGCGATAACGTAATTAGCCTGCTGCAGCAGGTGAAAGATCTCTCATTCTCCATTACACCCACTACCATAAAAGATTATAATCTAAAAGACGTGATCACTGACCTGCTTCAATTTTTTGGTAAGAGAAGCGGGATGGAGGTGAAGCTGGTCTATGAGGGACGCGAATGTATAGAACCCGATATCACCATAGCGCTTTACCGTATCATCGAAGAGCAGTTAAGCAATGTGGAAGTTCATGCGAAGGCATCCAAAGTGCTGGTAAATATCCACGTATTAAAATCGATTCATTTATCGGTGCGGGATAACGGCATCGGCGTAAAGCTTAATGAATTTAAGAAAGGTGTCGGCATCAATAAAATTCTTTCCAAGGTAGAAACACACAATGGAGTGCTGAATATTTCTACAGCCGGAAAGGGTGGTTGCGACCTTGTTGTTACAATACCACTGCAAGAGGCAAGAGCCGTATAATTGCGGTTAGCCATCACCGGTAATTGCTTACCAGGCATCTGGATTCGCGAGTTTGTGCAGAACGCACAGACAGACCGCAGTACAATAATCCCTCTGTGCGCCTCCGTGCTCTTTCCTTCTCGGCAATAATTCACCACATAGAAACACAGACACATAGAGAAGCACAAACGGAGTAAGTGAGGGTAATACTTCACAAAAATCCCTCTGTGCTCCTCCGTGCCTCACTGCCTCCGTGGTTCATTACCTCTGTGGTTTACTTCCTTCGCGCTCCTTTCCGTCTTCCCGCCCTCGCGGCGAATAATAACCTATCTCCATCGCCTTTTCGTTTACAACTTCAGTCGCAGCAGTAAAACATTTAAATTGCCCCCATTACCCATGCCACCCGCATTCGACACACCCATATTGTTTCTGATCTTTAATCGCCCGGATACCACTGAGCAGGTTTTTCAACAGATAAGGATCGCAAGACCAAAACTTTTATTCGTTGCAGCAGATGGACCACGCCCATCAGTACCTGGTGAACGCGACAAGTGCAATGAAACCCGTTCGATCATCGACAAAGTGGACTGGCCGTGCACGGTGAAAACTTTCTTCCGCGAAGAGAACCTTGGTTGTGGACCAGCAGTAAGTTCTGCTATCAGCTGGTTTTTTGAACAGGCACAGGAGGGCATTATCCTCGAAGATGACTGTTACCCGGATCCCTCCTTTTTCCCTTACTGCCAGCAGCTGTTGGAAAAGTATCGCTATACAGACCAGGTAAAGCTAATCGGAGGGAATAACTTCCAGGATGGAAAGGCGCGCGGAGGCGGGAGCTACTACTTCTCCCATTATCCGGAGATCTGGGGCTGGGCTTCCTGGCGAAGGGCGTGGCAGGAGTATGATTTTACCATGGGGGGACCAGCAAAAGGCGACGCTTTCCAGGAATTAAAAGATCTGTATAAATCGAAAGAGGAGTATGTCTACTGGCGTGAGAAATTGGCACAGACTAAAAGTGGCATCATCAACACCTGGGACTACCAGCTGGTATACTCGATACTGATGAACAAAGGACTGGCTGTTAGCCCGCAGGTGAACCTTGTAAAAAACATCGGCATCGACAACAACCCTACACATTTATCGCTGCGCGATTCCAAAAAAAACCTGTCTACCAACACCATCCATTTTCCTCTAAAACACCCCGACATTATCGTTGACCGGGACGCGGATGAATATACTTTTTTACAGATATATAGTAGGGCGCCCGGAAGGATGTACCGGCTTGTTCGGGAAAATGGACTGAAGAACGTTTTATTATTCACCCTTGGCAAATTGTTTAAAAAGTTGAATAGAACAACAGCGAAAGGTTCGGTGCAGATATGATGACTTTTTTAGTTGTATCGATCCGGTGCGTTAGTTAGGCTTTTGATATGCTTATTTTCGTTGGGTCTTTCTGTTCCATCTGCCCTTCTAGTTAACCAAAATGCTCTTCACCACATTGCATGTGTCAAAAGACCCATTAGCATTTACATCTATAAGCTAACCTCCATGATAAAAAAGATACTGGCCCAATTAAAACGAACTTTCACAAAACCGGAGGGCATTACCCTGGATGCGCTGGGCCCGGTTTCCCGTTTCTTTGGCGAAGACAGAGGTACACCCATCGACCGGTACTACATCGATAAATACCTCACAAAACACCGTCACCTGATCAATGGAACTGTATTGGAAATTGCTGACAGCAAATACTGTGAGCAATACGGAACGAATGTTTCAAGTTATGAGATCCTGTATATCAACAAGGATAACCCGAGGGCCACCATCATTGGCGACCTTACCGATCCTGCCACTTTACCCCATGATAAAATAGACTGTTTTGTATGTACGCAGACCTTTAATTTCATCTACAACTTTGCCGATGCCATCAGGGGTGCCTACCAGGTGCTCAAGCCAGGAGGTTATCTTTTAGCTACTGTTTCCGGTCCCTGCCAGGTGTCACGCTACGACATGGATCGATGGGGAGACTATTGGCGTTTTACAACCTTGTCTGCTCAAAAAACATTCGATGCTGTTTTTGGAAAAGGCAATGTCGAAGTAGATTATTATGGTAACTGTTTGACTGCGGTCAGTCTTATCCGGGGTATTGCTGCAGAAGAATTGAAAGCCTCTGATCTTGATACAAAAGATCCCGACTACCAGGTGACCATCACCATCACTGCCCGTAAGCAGTGAGAAAAGGCTGGCAGGACGGATATATGTGTCGATTCGTAACCAGATAGCTTAGTCCTTCCACCCGTCAAAATCCAATACTACTGGTAACAGAAGCAAAGTGTATCAAAGAATTATCTGGAATTAGGCAGGACGGGAAAGCTCTAAACCTGAGCCCATCAGGGTTTTACCGGTCGTTCATTCTTTCGAAATCTGTTTTTGACCACATCCAGTTGATCTTCATTAAGTGAAGAAGTTTTTTTCAGCACACTAATGAAATAAGCCACTTCTTCTTCGGTGGCAGGGCACCCGGTATTTTTATCCTTTTCCGATTGGGCGCCGGCTAAAAGCTGCCCCTCCGCGCTAAGCACCAGCCAATAAGGAAGTCCCTGATCTGCTCCGCCATGTTTGGTTAGCAGGTCGAGGGCTCCCGGATGTTCCAGGTGTTTTTTATCTTTTGCTTCATACACCGTCAGGTGTGCGGTCACATAGTGCGCATCAATTAATGGCTTCACCGCCTTATCTACCAGGGACGTATCCATCTTGCGGCACCAGCCGCACCAGGAAGCATGAAAGATGAGCAGTACCTTTTTTCCCTCCTTCGCTGCCTGTGCGTATACAGGCTCCAGCACTGCTGCTGCCGAGGGCATTTTATTTTGTGCATTGCACCAGCCTGTTGCCAGCATGAAGCCTAGGGTAACGATGATTTTTTGCATAATAAAACGGATTGTAGTCGTTCAACTTTTTGACCAGACGATTTTTTTGCGTACGGCTCCCGTGGACTAAATTCTGCCTCGGCTATTTTAATTTTCACCGCTGCTATAGCGTTGCCTTCCCAGCTATTCTGCAGTGGTGGAATCTATTACTGCTTTCACTTCGCTGACCGAATTGGCAGGAAAGCCCACCAGTTTCGCGTGCTCCCTCACCATTTCTTCTGTAGGTGCGCTATACAGGCAATAGATTTTATCTGCCGTTAAGTGACTTTGGTTTCACTGAATTTCAGAGCCCATTTTTCCCAGCACTGAGCAACACGTTTGCGAGATTCCTTTCAATTGTTCCGGGGTCAGGTTTCCTGCACCAGGGATCTCTCTTTCAATAACATTTAGGCATAGTATCAAATTTTGCTGGCTGGTAGGATCGGTTTTCCTCATCCCCGTGGATAAATGCTACTGATCTGTAAGATAAATCAATTTAGTTTTTACTGCACCAGTATTACTTCATCCCGGACTTGCCGGCTATGCCAGGCTTTTGCCCCAACCGGAAATGGGAATTAAGGCGTGTGCCCCAAAAAAAACTTTATCAACCATTTTCTTTAAAGCAGGCGTCAACAGACAATAATGTTCTTACATACCGGATGCTTTGGGTGACGAACCCTGCTTCGTATGAACCAAAGTTTTCTATTCAAATTGCCTGATTTGATTGTCAGCCTATCTATTCATTCTGGAAATGCCTTAGTTTCCCTTAACAAATTATAGATGATGCGAAGACTGCTAATACTAGTTTTTCTAATGCCATTTTTAGCTGGATCTCAAAGCCTGCCTGCCATCAGCGAAAAGACAAAGAACTTGAAGTCGTATCAAGGCTTCCTGAACTTTCATTGGGATGAGGGTAGCGGCAAAATCTACATTGAGATTAACAGGCTGGATTCGGAAATTCTTTATCAAACTTCCTTACCTGCAGGATTAGGTTCTAACGATGTAGGTTTAGACAGGGGGCTCCTCGGAAAAACATCCATTGTAAAATTTTCACGGGTTGGTAACAAGGTCTTAATGATTCAACCCAACTATGCTTTTCGGGCGGTGACAAGCAATGCTGCAGAGAAGAGAGCGGTGGAGCAATCATTTGCGCAGTCGGTGTTATGGGGATTTCCTGTTGAAGCAGAAAGCAGTGGCAGCGTGCTTGTGGATGCAACTGCATTTCTTATACGGGATGCCCTTCAGGTCACAAACCGACTGTCAGTTACTAAGCAGGGCACCTATGTGCTGGACGCCAGTCGGTCGGCAATGTACCTCCACCAAACCAAAAACTTTCCGCTAAATACAGAGTTCGAAACGATAATGACTTTCGTGACCAAGGATCCTGGCTCCGACAATCTTGTTTCCTCTGTTACACCAGCTGCCGAGGCCATTACGCTGCGGATGCATCACTCTTTCGTTCAGTTGCCAGATAACAACTACAAGCCGAGGAAATTTGATGCGCGTGCCAGCTATACGCCTGTTTCTTATTTTGATTACAGTACGCCTGTTTCAGAACCAGTAGAAAAACATTTTATCCGCCGTCACCGGCTTACAAAAAAAGATCCGGCTGCAGCCATTAGTGAAGCGGTTAAACCCATAGTCTATTATTTGGACAATGGTACACCGGAACCAATCAGAGGTGCCTTGTTGGAAGGTGCCCTATGGTGGA
>JBGTIL010000326.1:0-5351 GCA_041745695.1 Chitinophagaceae bacterium
AGCATCACAACTGTGAATGCCAACTGCGGTATACTGTCCGGCTAAGGAGCAAAGATACCTTTTGACTAAAAAAATTCTGACATATGTTCTAATCTTAGGTATTTTGAGTAAAGTTGCTGTGACTTTGGATTTAGAGATCGGCAAAATGTTTCCATCATTTCTGATCACTAATAGGTTCTCTATGTCCAGAATATCAACATGAACCTGCTGTGCTTTTAATTCCCTCTCAAGATCCTGTATGTAAGGAAATCCATTTTTGTAGTTCGAGATTGCGAGAAGTACGCGCATCTATTTATAATTATCGATGACCTTTTGGTACTCGGACCAATCACCCATATCAAACCATGATTTTTCGCTTACAGGGAATACGCCAATTTTATGACCCTTGCTCTTGAGATCATTTATCAGATCAGTAATATGATAAAATTGGTCTTTAGGTATGTGTTCCAACGCCTCCGGGTTTAGTACGTACATCCCTGTATTGATCATGTAGGTCAGCTCAGGTTTTTCCTGTAATGAAATTAATTCTCCATTCACCCCGCTTTCAAGTGTGCCATAAGGGATTTTAAAATGTTTTAGAGAAGCAACAAGGGTGATCATATTTCCATTTGCCACATGGTACTTATAGATCTCGTTAAAGTCCTCGTCAATTAAAATGTCGCAATTCGATACAAAAAAAGGTTTGTCGATCTTATCCTTCAAAAGGAATAGACTTCCGGCGGTTCCTGAAAATTCTTGCTCCTGAATATAATTTACTTCATAGTCCTTACTTTCTACATTATCGAAAAAAAACTTGATCAGTTCATGCTTGTAGTTGACGGAAATATAAAAATCAAGAATGCCATACTGACAAAATTTGTCTATGATAACCTCTATTATTGTTTTCTCTCCAATGGGTATCAGTGGTTTCGGCAGAACATTGGTTAAGGGCTTTAACCTTGTTCCTTTTCCACCAGCCATAATTACAACCTGTACATCTAATTTCGTGTTGATTCTTTGTTCAGTTGCCGGAAAGAGTTCTTCCCAAAAATATACATCAACAAGGCTTCCCTGCTCATTTAACACAGGCATGCATTCCGTACGAAACTCCAGCATCTTTGCCTTGATGTTTTGTTTTGTATCACTTGTATGAGCTATCGTAATGTCCCTTCTGATGATGGTTTTAATAGGTGTTTCGAGGGATTCATTGCTAATTATTGCTCTTTGCAAATCCCCTATACTCAGCAATCCTCTAAAAATTTGATCCTCGAAAACAAATAGAAGCTTCACTCCCATTACGTCCATTCGTTTCAAACTGTCCAGAATACTGGAGTTAGCCTGAATAATGCGGTCTCTTATCTTGTGCAAAACGTCCATTAGACCGAGTGCTTATTTATCATTGTATCTGAAGCAATTTCCACGAGTTCATCTTCAAAAATCCGTTTCGGCTGCCATTTAATATCCTCCCAGGCCTTTGAGATATCGGCACGGGTTTCATTGACCTCGTTGGCTCGCTTTTCATTGCTAAAAAAGACTTGTTTTTCTCCGATAAACAAATTTGATTTCAAAACTGCAATAATATCACCAATAGAAGTGGAAACACCTGAACCTATATTATATATACTATGATGACTTTTAAAATCAATAAGCTTAATTATGGCATCAACAAGATCCATGACGTGAATGAAGTCTCTCCTGGGTGTTGGATCTTGAAGCTTTACTTGTCCTGTCGGCAATTGGTTTACTATGGTGGGGATTAAGAAATGATCCCCCTGACCTTTCCCATAAACATTGAACGGCCTGATAATACAAACGGGTACATTAAAATCGCGATAATAAGATTGACATAATTGCTCACTTAAGTATTTTGATGACATGTAAGGATTGGTTGGCGAAATAGGGTGTGTTTCGCTGATGGGAAGATGTTGGGGTTGTCCGTAAACGTAAGAGCTCAAAAAAATAATTTTAGCGTTTTTTTCCCTGCATGCCTCAAGGCAGTGCAAGGTGCCTATGAAATTATCATTATAGAATAGAGCTGGCGTTTTAAAGGAAAGGGGAACAAACGATTGCCCAGCCAGGTGAATTAGAACATCAAAGTGCCCAATTCCGTCAAATGCATTTGGTCTTGTAATATCTATTCCATTTGAACGGGCAAGACCTATAATGGAAATGCCTTCGTTTTTAAGTGCCGACACCAGGTATTGCCCGATAAAACCTGTGTGGCCGGTTACGGCAATGGTCATAAATTATAAATATCTGCTTTGTATTTTTCCAGATTTTCTGTAAACCTGAACCACCTGATCGTTTCTTCAAGCCCTTTGTCCAACGAATACTGGGTTTTCCAGCCCGTGAATTCTGATAGCTTTATATTGCTTCCATAAAGTCGGAAGACTTCGCTATTTGCAGGCCTCAAACGGGCGTCATCTTGCAGCAGTGTTGCAGCAGGGTTGATCTGATCTATTAATTTTTGAGCCAGATCTCCAACACTGATTTCACTATTTGAAGCAATATTGCAATCATGACCTATCAGAGCATCGCACTTTGCTATCGAGACGAATGCCTCAACTGTGTCTTTTACATAAAGCAAGTCTCTAGTTGGTGTAGTATCGCCCAGTTTGATTTTATGGATACCCTTCAGCAATTGCGTAATAACGGTAGGGATAACCGCTCGGGCAGACTGCCTGGGTCCATACGTATTGAACGGTCGCACAATCGTCAGAGGGGTACCAAAGCTCCTGTAAAATGATTCTGAGATGCAGTCAGCGCCTATTTTTGAAGCTGAATAAGGTGACTGTGGTTGCCTTGGATGCTTTTCGTCAATTGGAATATACTGTGCAGTGCCGTAAACTTCAGAGGTGGAGGTTATCAAAACCTTTTCGGTTTTTAGCTGGTTGGCTGCTTGAATGACATTCAATGTTCCTTTTACATTAGTATCGATATATGAATCGGGAGAATGGTAACTGAACGGGATAGCAATTAGGGCTGCGAGGTGAAATACAACATCGATATCCTGCATAGCTACTCTCACACCGTTGGGATCCCGGATGTCTCCGCTGAAGATATCCAGTTGGGACTGTTTTTCCTTAGGCAAAGTATCGAGCCAGCCCCAAGTATTGAATGAATTATAATAAACAAAGGCTCTAACCTTACAACCCTCTTCCAGTAGTCTTTCTACAAGATGACTTCCAATGAAACCATCGGCGCCGGTAACGAGTACATTTTTGTTTTTTAATTCCATAGTTGCTTATTTGGAATTATAAATCCGCTCAATCATTTCCACAACTTTCAACCCTTCAAGTGCGTTTGTTGTGATCGTTGCTCTTCCCTTTAACACGTCTACTACATTTTCAATAACATAATGGTGATTTTGGGCCGAGCCGGTATAGCCACCGTAATCATTACCGGGATTGGTTGGTTCCAAAATAGGCATCGTATAATTTTTTACGTGGCAGTATTCCACTTTATCCATGTATTGCCCTCCAATTTTGATACTGCCTTTTTCAGCAATGACAGTCATACTGCTCTCCAAATTTTTATCCCACACAGAGGTGGAAAAATTAAGACAACCTAAACCTCCGTTAACGAAATCAAAGGTGACGACTCCGCTGTCTTCAAATTCTGTCAATTCGCTATGATTGAAATCTGCCAGTCTCGCTGCAATATTTTCAATGTCTCCAAACAGCCAATACATGATATCAATGAAGTGAGAAAATTGGGTGAAAAGAGTTCCCCCGTCGGATGTCTTCTTTCCATGCCAGCTGTCTGTTTTGTAATATCGCTCATCACGATTCCAATAGCAATTTAGTTGCATAAGGTAGATTTTACCTAACCGACCAGAGTCGATCATTTGCTTGATCCATACTGAGGGAGGCGAATATCGATTCTGCATGACTGCAAAAACATGCCTGTGAACATTAAGCGCTTTAAAAATTATCCTTTCAGCATCCAGCTTCGTCAGCGCCATAGGTTTTTCTACCACTACGTGCTTTTTTGCTGCAAGCGCCTCAAGTGCCTGCCCCGCATGAGAGCCATTGGGCGTGGCAATGTTTATAACATCTACCTCAGTGCCAAGCTGCAGAAAAGACTCCAGTGAACTATAAAGAGGAACATCATATTGGACAAGATTTAATTCCTTCGCCTCTTTGACATCTATTAAAGCTACCAGTTCGCATTCGGGGTGTCGAAGGATCATTTCTGCATGACGCTTTCCGATATGCCCACAACCTACCACTGCGAATTTTATCTGCTGCTCTCCAATTTCCATTAAACTATTTTTTTTACCACCCTGTTTGTGATAGTATACCGGTCTCCGCTTTCAGAACAAACAGCTATACCTTCTTGATTGAATGTGAGTTTGCTACCGAACTCGCTCATCCACCCGATTTGTTTTGAAGGATTTCCTACCACCAGCGCATAATCGGGTACAGGCTTGGTTACCACTGCGCCGGCGCCAATGAATGCATACCGCCCAATTTCATTACCACATATTATGGTGGCGTTGGCACCTATTGAAGCCCCTTTACGAACGAGGGTCTGCCTGTATTCGTTTTTCCTACTTACTGCACTGCGAGGATTAATCACATTTGTAAATACCATTGACGGCCCGAGAAATACATCATCTTCGCAAACCACGCCTTCATAGATTGAGACATTATTCTGCACCCGGACATTTTTACCTAAGGACACTTGGGGTGAGACCACTACATTTTGACCCAAATTACTACCTGCACCTATGGAGCAACCCGGCATTATGTGACAGAAATGCCAGATTTTAACACCCTCGCTAATTTCACATCCGTCGTCTACAATTGCTGTAGGATGGACAAAATAATTTGCTGCCATTGTAACTTTTGAAATAAACAAGAAGGAAATTGGATTAGGCCTACTACTCATTTGCCAGTAATCACTCACCCATAATGAGCTTGATTCCCGGGTGTCATAACATATTCTTTTGTACCCGGGTAATTATTGCGAAAGGCTGAAGGAAGTTTTGCCTTTAGCTGTTGGGCTCCACTTACATTCTGCTGCTAATGACGTTCGAAATGGCTACGCCATAAAGGTGCTTCACCTGTTTGCCGGGCACTCAAAAGGGTGATGTTTTTCCGTTGCTGAGGCCTGCTGTAATATTCTTCTTTTAGAGCCGGGAAATCCCAGAAAAGTTACTTTTAAGGATTCTATTCCTTAAAAGTGGTGCCTTTTAGGGAACATCTGCTTTAACGGAGAATTGCGCTCACTTCACCAATCCCTTCAAATACTTTCCATAACCACTTTTCGCCAGCCCTGTGGCATGCTGAAGCAGTTGATCTTGTGTGATGAAACCCATGCGAAAAGCGACTTCTTCTATGCAGCCGATTTTGGTACCCTGTCGCTTT